>CAKAQU010000051.1 GCA_916720335.1 uncultured Moraxella sp.
TAGGAGCAATACGAGCTTGGTTACCCATACATAGTGAACAGCCAGGCATTTCAGTACGGGCGCCAGCTTGAGCATACGTATTGTAATAACCCTCATCCATCAATTGACGTTCGTCCATTTTAGTTGGTGGAGCAATCCATAAACGAGTGGTTAGGCTGCCTGCTGGTACGCCAGAAAGCAATTTACCTGCTGCGCGGAAATGACCAATGTTGGTCATACAAGAACCAATAAACACTTCATCGATCTTATCACCAGCTACTTCTGATAATAATTTAGCATCATCAGGGTCGTTTGGACAACATAGGATTGGTTCTTTAATTTCAGATAAATCAATCTCATACACTTTTGCGTATTCGGCATCTGCATCAGCTTTTAATAGGCTTGGATTATCCAACCATTTTTGCATGTTTTCAGCACGGCGCGCCAAAGTACGAGCATCACCATAACCTTCAGCAATCATCCATTTTAGCATGACAATATTTGAACGCAGATATTCGGCAACTTTATCTTCTGACACTGTAATTGCACAGCCTGCAGCAGAACGTTCAGCCGATGCATCTGACAACTCAAACGCTTGTTCAACGGTTAAGTCATTTTCCATTTCAGTTAGGTCAATTTCTAAAATACGACCTGAGAAAATGTTTTTCTTACCTTTTTTCTCAACCGTCAAATCGCCAGCTTGGATTGCATAATAAGGGATAGCATGTACCAAATCACGCAGCGTAATACCAGGCTGCATTTTTCCTTTGAATTTTACCAACACTGATTCTGGCATATCAAGCGGCATCACGCCTGTTGCTGCTGCGAACGCCACCAATCCAGAACCTGCCGGGAAAGAAATACCAATTGGGAAACGAGTATGACTGTCGCCACCTGTGCCTACGGTATCTGGTAGTAGCATACGGTTTAACCATGAATGAATTACACCATCACCTGGGCGAAGTGAAACGCCGCCACGATTCATAATAAAATCAGGTAGCGTATGATGTGTAACTACATCAATGGGTTTTGGATAGGCTGCGGTATGACAGAATGATTGCATCACCAAATCCGCTGAAAAACCAAGGCACGCCAAATCTTTTAATTCATCGCGTGTCATTGGACCTGTTGTGTCTTGCGAACCAACAGTGGTCATTTTTGGCTCACAATAAGTGCCTGGACGGATGCCCTTGCCTTCTGGTAAGCCGCAAGCACGTCCAACCATTTTTTGGGCAAGCGTATATCCTTTGCCAGTATCAACTGGTTGTTCTGGGGCACGGAATAAGGTTGAAGGCTCAAGCCCTAAAGCTTCGCGAGCTTTAGCAGTTAAACTGCGCCCAATGATTAAATTGATACGGCCACCTGCGCGAACTTCATCAAGCAATACAGGTGTTTTTAGGGTAGATTGAGCAATTTGCTCACCATTTTTAAAGGCAGAAACGGTTGCATTTGCATGGTCAATTTTTAGAGTAACTTCATCGCCCATGTTCATGCTAGTAACATCAATTTCAATTGGCAGTGCGCCTGCATCTTCCATAGTGTTAAAAAAGATAGGCGCAATTTTACCACCCAAACAGACACCGCCATCTTTTTTATTTGGAATGTGAGGCAATTCGTTACCAAAGAACCAAAGTACTGAGTTGGTTGCTGATTTACGGCTTGAACCTGTACCAACAACATCACCCACATAAGCCACTTGATTACCTTTGGCAATCAGTTCCTTGATTTGACTTAAAGGACCAACCTCACCTGGTTTTTCAGGATTGATGCCATCTCGGGTATTTTTAAGCATGGCATTGGCATGTAGTGGAATATCGGGACGACTCCACGCATCTTGAGCAGGCGATAAATCATCGGTGTTGGTTTCACCAGTTACTTTAAATACAGTAATCTTAATCTCTTGTGGTACGTCAGGACGACTGGTAAACCATTCAGCATTTGCCCAAGATTCAAGCACTGCTTTGGCGTGAGCATTACCCGCCTTGGCTTTTTCTTCTACGTCATGAAACGCATCAAATACTAGCAAGGTCTTTTTTAAAGCATCTGCTGCCAAGCCGCCAAGTTCAGCGTTATCCAAAAGCTCAATCAATGGTGCAACGTTGTAACCACCTAACATTGTTCCCAATAAATACACTGCACGTTCTTTACTAACTAAAGGTGAAACAGTTTCACCTTTGGCAACAGCATTTAAAAAAGCAGCCTTAACATAAGCAGCTTGGTCAACGCCTGCTGGCACACGGTTTTCTAATAAATCCACCAAATAAGCTTCTTCACCCGCTGGTGGATTTTTTAATAAAGTAACCAAATCAGCGGTTTGTGCATCGGTTAAAGGTTGTGGCGGAACGCCTAAAGCTGCACGTTCTTCCACGTGTTTTCTGTATTCAGCAAGCATTGACATAGATGGTTCCTTTTCAAGTTTTTGAGTGCTTGATTTTAAAAATCAAGTGCCTAATCCAAATTATGGGAAAGCCCATAAATCTTCTTGTTATCATACCCCAAAACGTTGATAAATTCAAAAAATCGCTAATTAATACCCAACATTTTTTTTAAAAATAGTGGGTATATTGTATCAGTATTTTATTTCAATTAACTCAATCCAGTAACCATCAGGGTCTTTAATAAATGCAATGTCTTTCATGCCGCCTTCTTCAGGGCGTTTTTGAAATATGACTTCATTTTTATCAAACCATGCTACAGCTTCTTCTAAACTAGGAACACTAAAACAAATATGCCCAAAACCACGTGGTTCGCTATTACCATTATGGTAAGAAAAATCGGCATCGTTTTCACTGCCATAGTTATGAGTTAATTCTAAAATTGCTCGTTGTCGCGAAACATAAGCGGCTAAATCCACAACCTCTGGTAAATTTTCTCGCTCTTCTTGGGTTAATTTTGCCAAAAAATACAAATCAAATTTTGCATCAGGATACTGACTGTGGCGCAATAGCGTCATACCCAAAATTCCTGTATAAAATTCAAGCGATTTGACTGGGTCTTTTACTCGCAACATGGTGTGATTATAAACAAAACCTTCCGATACTAAAGGAATGTTTTGCACGCCTTTAATCTGTAAAGAATTTTTAGGTTGAGAAATGGTTTTCATAGTTTACTCTCAATTATTTTGATTGATTTTTATTCAATAAAATTAACTTTGCCTGTGGTTACATCGTATTCAGCGCCAACAATCATCAATTGTCCACTGTTTACTAAATCTTCCAAAATTCGTGAGCCATGTTTTAACTGACTCACCGACATACGCACATTAGCGCGTACCGCACGACTCATAAATTCCGCCATATCTGCAGTTTTGTCGCCTGCGGTCATAATTTCGTGTAAATTATAAACACTGGGGCGAATTCTATCCACAATGGATTGCAAATTTGGAGAATAATACTGTTCTGGATTAATCAAAGTGTCCACACAAGCGCTGACCGCCCCACAGTTACTATGCCCTAAAACCACCACTAAATGCGTACCAAATTTTTCGGCAGCAAATTCAATAGAACCAATTTGACTAGGAGCAACAATATTTCCTGCCACCCGAATCACGAACAAATCACCCAAACTTTGATCAAAAATCAGTTCAACAGGTACACGTGCATCCGAACAACCCAAAATAATGGCTTTAGGCTTTTGCTTATCAACCAATTCTGGAGGTGGAATTTTTAACATGTCAGTGCTGGCAAGATTGGCAATATAACGCTCATTACCCGCTTTTAAATCTGCCAAAACAGTTTTTGCATCTACATTTTCTATCATGATTTATCCATTAATCTGAACCGGGTGTGCTTGGTGTATTAGTCATTGGTACGGCAACGGGTTCCTTTGGTTTATGCTCAGGTTTTGGTCTATTTTCAGTGCGCGATTCTGTTTTATTATCCGTTCGAGTTTCCGTTCTGTGTTCAGGTCTGGATTTATGTTCAGCCTTTTGACTGTGTTCTTTTTTAGCGGTATATTCGACCTTGCCATGAGCTTTATATTCTACAGTATCATCAGCTTGATTTTCGCGCGCTGTTTCTCTTTGCGGTTTTGGTTTTGGTTTTTGTTGGACAGGTGCATTGTTATTTTGACGGTTTTCATTAACGCGATTGCTGCGCTGTTCAGTGTTGGCATTTGAGCGAGAACCTGTATTACCATAAGACACCTCACCTTGTTCAGTAGATTTTGCTCCAGATGTTGTATTTTGTGGCTTAACATGCTGAACAGGCGTTGAATTGCTTGACTTACTAGTTTCTTTAGGTGTGGCAGGTGGCACTTGAGATTTAGTTGCTTGCAGGCGAATTTTTCTTGGTGCGTTGGGCGCTAAATCAACAATATCATCATTGCGCTCATAAGTATCAATCATACTTAAATAACGTTCCATTTTTTCTGGTACAGTAGCCACTGTTGACGGCAAACCCAAATCAGTAGCTTTGGCTAAATTGGTTGCATCTTGGCTGGATTTTGCCAAACCATAAGTTAAAATATAACGCGACTCACCTGCTTTGTTTTTATAACGAAAATAGGCGAACTTATCACGGTCATTTCTCCCTTTTAGATAACCAGTGATGATGTCATGCTCGGCAACATCCATTACCTGCATAGTCCAACTACGTTTGTGTTTTTCAAAATATTTTTTATCCTTAAATTCGGCAGGATAATTACGTAAATCACGAATCAAGGTAGATGATACATCTAGGACAGGAACCTCTTTAGAAAATTGGGTGAAATTTTCTATTTTTTTTGGCAAAGGCAAATCCTGGCTGGTGATATCTGCTGTTTTGCTTGTTTGAGTTGCTTTAGGCGGTGTTGCTGTCATCCATGTTCCAAGCCAAATAACACAAAATACCCCAGCAGTTATCAGCCAACCGATAAAACTTGAATTTTTATTTGCAACTGCCATCTTATTCTCCCACAACCATATATTCATCAATGCTGTGCAGCACTTTAGTTAATTTAGCCATATCAAAATCCGCTGTTACAAAGGCTTTGCCTAATTTTTGCAGTAAAATCAAACGCAGTTTGCCTTTTTGCACTTTTTTGTCATGTCCCATCAAATCAAGTGCCGTTGCCACATCAATCACTGGTGGTTTGACTGGTAAATTAAACGTTTGTAATAAGTTTACCACACGCAAAACGTCGGGTTTGTGCAAAAGACCCATTTGGCACGATAACGCCAGCGCCTGAACCATGCCTGCTGACACCGCCTCACCATGAAGCCATTGACCATACCCTTCATGCGTTTCAATCACATGGCCAAAAGTATGACCGAAATTAAGTAAAGCACGATTACCCGATTCACGCTCATCGGCTGCCACAATTTTGGCTTTATAATCACAGCATTGATACACCATCTGACTTAAAGTTTCGCCATCTTGAGCTAAAATTTTTTGACTGTTTTGTTCCAACCAATCCAAAAAAGATTCATCAAAAATCAGTGCGTATTTCACCACTTCAGCAAGTCCTGCACAAAATTCTCGTTTTGGCAAGGTTTTAAAAGTTGCCATATCCGCCAAGACGCAAACGGGTTGCCAAAACGCACCAATCATATTTTTACCAAGAGGATGATTAATGCCTGTTTTTCCGCCAACTGATGAATCAACTTGGGCTAGTAGCGTTGTTGGTACTTGGATAAAATTCACTCCACGCATATAACTAGCGGCAGCAAATCCAGTCATATCGCCAATAACCCCACCACCCAAAGCAATCAAGGTGCAATCTCTAGCAAAGTGATGAGTCATCAGTGCGTCATAAATAGCATTGATGCTTTGCTGGTTTTTATGATGCTCACCATCGGGCAAAATACAGCTTTGTACGTCAAAACCTGCTTTTTGTAATTGTGTTTGTAAATTTTCCAAATACAGTGGGGCAACTACATCGTTGCTAACAATCATCACCTGCTTACCAAAAATAAATGGCAGGATTGGTGTTGCCAAATCAAGATATTGAGAACTTGCCTTGATAAAAATGGGATACTGGTGGCTTTGGGCATGTACAGTTAATGTATGAGCTGTTGTAGTCATTATGTTGGTCTTTTATTCTAATTAAGGTTTTAAATCGGACAAGGTTTGATTGTATAAACTTTGACTGTATCGAGTCAAAACATCAAGTAAATCCAGCACCATTTGTTTAGGAAAAAGTCTGCCTGTTGGCATAACAATGGTAGCAACTTCTTGATATAATGGATTGCGTCTTTTATATAATGCCTCTAAAACCGCTTTGGGATTATCATTTTGTAAGAGCGGTCTGCCTTTGTCTTTTTTTGTGCGAATTAGCTGGGTTTCTACACTGGCATCCAAATAAATTACCAGACCTTGTTTTAGTAGTTCACGATTTTCGGCACGCTCTACCGCCCCGCCACCTGTTGCCATAACGATATTGGGCAAATGGACCAGTTCTTTGAGAGCTTGAGTTTCTCGTTTGCGAAAACCTGCCTCCCCTTCTTTTTCAAAAATCCATACAATATCTGCGCCCGTTTGGTCTGCAATATACCAATCACAATCGATAAACTCTCGCCCTAAATGCTTGGCGAGCAGTTTTCCGATGGTGGTTTTTCCAGCACCCATTGGTCCTACTAGAAAAATTGCAGGTAATTGATTGGATAAGGCAACTTTAGGTTTTTCTATCACCACATCTTCAATAATTGCCGAATCTTCTTCGTGCATAATTTATCACTATCGTTTTATAACATAACTAAAAAGTGGTTTATGATACAAGGTTTGTCAATATCTTTCTAGTGTATTTTTGCAATTTATTCATCACAAAAAAGACAGACTAAAGCCTGTCTTTTTTTATTTTGTTTAAAAACCATTAATTAATGCGGCTAATGCCATCATTAACCAAACGTGGCGTGATAAAAATCAGCAGTTCTTGCTTTTCATTCAGTTTATTATCGTATTTAAACAAACGTCCAACCCCAGGAATACTTCCTAAAAATGGTACTTTATTTTGACCATTTGAAATGGAATTACGGAACACACCACCAAGCACCACAGTTTGACCATCTTCTAAAACAACGTTGGTATCAATACTGTCTTGTCGAATTACTGGAACACCAGCAACGTATTCACTGGTTGTATCGCCATTTTTAATACTTAATTGCAACGAAATTTTGCCATCTGGAGTGATGTTAGGTGTTGCTTCTAATGTAAGTGATGCTTCTTTAAAGCTGACTGAAGTTGCGCCACTGGCTGAAGCTTCTTGATAAGGAATCTGCTTACCAGATGAGATTTTGGCTTTTTGTTTATCAGCAGTTAAAATTTTTGGTGCAGAGATCACTTCGCCACGACGTTCGGTTTGCATGGCTGACAAAGTCAAATCCAACAGCATATCACTAATACTTAGCAAGCCAATTTGAAATGCTGCGGATGTACCAGCTGCCGAACCTAAATTTACCGCCAAATTGGTTGGACTGCTTGTTTTGGTAGAGAATGGATTGGTAGATGAACCTTTAGTTGAACCCCATTTCACACCAATTTCTTTAGAAAAATTTTCGTTAGCATTAACAATGCGCGCCTCAATCATCACCTGTTTAACAGGAATGTCAATCTTGTCTATCAAAGCACGGATATTTTGAATACCCTCAGAACTGTCCTTAATAATGATGGTATTGGTACGCGGATCGGAGGTTACCACACCATCTGGATGGTCAAGTAGTGCCGTTTTGCTTATTCCTTCACCGCGATTACCTCTATTTGCATCATCAATCAACTTCATCACTTCAGCGGCTTTAGCGTAGTTTAAACGCACGTATTCTGCGCGCAGTGGCAAGAATTTTTTACGCTCTGCTTGTTTTTTGAGAACATCGTCTTCAGCTTTTTCCAATTCATCAATTGGAGCAACCAAAATCACATTACCATTTTGGCGTTTGCCCAAATTTTTACTTTTTAAAATAATGTCTAAAGCTTGATCCCAAGGTACATTAATTAAACGTAAAGTAATATTACCAGTTACGTTATCAGCAGCAACAATATTATTATTGGTGAATTGACCAAGAACGTCCAGCACAGTACGCACCGAAACATCTTGGAATTCCATGGATAAAGGCTCGCCAGTATAGGTTTTTTCTTCTATGGTTGGCTCACGCATAGGTTTTGGTGGTAAAACAGAGATATGTAAACTTGCGCCAGATTGATAAGCTTGGTATTCATAATCACTTGACATGCTAATGGTGATAACACCACTTTGACCCTGATTGACTGCATCAATACTAGACACCAAACCACCAGCATTAATACGGCGCAGCAAATGACGTGGGATGGTAGTGCCTTGAGTGCGAATAACAATTTTATTGCCTTGGCGTTGTACATCCACCGGAATAGCTTCGTTGGCAAGTGCAACAGTGATGTTGCCGCCCTTGCCCTTACCTGAATAATTAATGGATGAAATGCCATTGTAATTATTAGATAAAGAGCTTGAACTTGGCGCTAGCAGTGGGTTCACCGAAACACCAATTTGACCCTGCTGCACAGCTGGCTGTACTGGACGTGATGAGGTTGGCTGAGCAACAGGACTATTCATCATTGGAGCAGCTACTGAAGAAGCAGCGTTGCTCATTACGTTAATCAAAAGCTGATTGCCTTCAACCGCACTGGTATAACTTGCTGCGCCATTTAATCCCACCATCAAACGTGTTAAAGAACCACTATTTAAAGCAGTAACAGTATTCACCACACCACGGTTAATCGGCATAGTGCGTGGTAAACCGCTGCTGGTAGTTTGGTTAAAATCAAGCATCAACTGATTTGAGCCAGCTTGCTGATGGGCAACAGGAGTAACAGGCTGTCCGTCAAAACTAATGCGAAGCTGGGTAGTATTGTTAGAAATTTGGTTTGCTGAAAGTCCTGAAATGGCGGCAGCATGAGCTTCAACCATCATACTAACGGCTAAAGCTGTATAAGCAAAAATGGATTTTTTGGCTAGATTTTTCATTTTTTTATCCTCAAATTATTCGGGTAATGTCAGTTTGGTGAAACCAAATTGGCAGATTTTTCTACATAACCAAGTCGGGTATCTTCTACAATCTCAATCAAATTGATTTGTGTGGAAGTAATCTCAACGATACGTCCATAGTTTTTACCCATATAATCACCCACTTGCACATCGCGTACCAACCCATCAGGTGTTTGCACCAAACCATACTGTTGACCATTGGGGGCAATGACTTTGCCACGATACACAAGTTCAGTCAATTCATATGCCTCAAGTGGCTGTTTAGGACGATTGGTATCTGGTTTAACGCTTGGCATATTAGCAACACGTGCCTGCAGTTCAAGCAAACTTTGTGGGATAAACGGATTTCTTACATTGCTAGCTGCGTACTGAAAATCCTCAATTTTTTGTGGCTGTGGTGGCGGCTGAATTGGCTGCGCAGGTTGGGAGCGAATTTTTTGCATTTCTGCTTCCACAAGACTAACACGATCGCCACAACCAACCAATAATGTACTCAATGCCACCGCTAAAAAAGCCAATTTTGCAGGGTATTTTTTATGATGCAACATTATTTACTTCCTCCTGCATTTGCTTGATTTGCTTGAGCACCGTTTTGAGTATTAGCATTAGCTGGTGCGGATAAATCCACCTGTTTAGCACGATAGGTTTTGGTTTGTAGTACAAGTTGCAGCTCTGGCATTCTATCTAAACTTGGCTGAGGGTTTTTAACCTCAAAATCATGCATGGTAATGATACGTGGCAATGCCGCAATACCGCTCACAAATGAACCAAACTGATGGTAGTTACCCAATGCAATAATTTGGATAGGCTGCTCAATAAAGAATTCTTGCTCAACTTCAGGCTCAACAGAAATATCCTGAAACTTAACACCACTACCACTGCCAACCATGTTAATTCCATCCACAAGTTCAGGAACACGGGTGTCTTTAGGCAATTGGTTAAGTAGTTCAGTAAAATCAGTACGCATTTGGGCAACTTGCTGCTCATAAGCTTCTAAATGGCGTGCCTTAGATTCTTGTTGTTTGTATTGCTCAAGCAAAGCGGTTTGTTGAGATTCAGCAGCTTTGATTTCATCTAACTTTTTAGAAATAAGCAAAAACCACGCCAATACCAAAATCAGCATAAACAACATTGTCAATACAAATACTTTTACTGCAATGGGTGCACTGCCGTAATTTTGAGCATTTAATGAATTGACTTCCGCCATAAACTTTTTAAAGTTAAAGGCTTCTTTTTTCTTTGCTGATAAATTCTTTTTGCTTTTTGCTTTGCTAAGTTTGCCAGCTTTTGATTTGGAAGTCTTTGCAAACAAACCAGACAAAGGATTGCCAGCTTTTGGTTTTGATTGACTAGCGTCTTGGGCTTCTGATGTTTGAGTTACTTCACTGTTTTTTGGTTTTTTTAGGCTAAATTTCATTACTGTCCTCCCGCTGGTGCTGTCGTGCCTTGAACTGGTGGCGGGTTATTTGCTGCTGGTGCTGGACTTGGCGCAGGTTGAGCTGGCTGTGCAGGCTGAGCGGCTGCATTAGGGTCAGCTGGTGCGTTTGTCGCTGGAGCAGCGCCATTAACTGCTGGAGCATTATCCACACCAATTGGTGCAGCAAGTGACGGGTCAAATCCTGATGGCGATGATGGGTCGGCTGGTGTTGTACCAGGCATCATAACTGCTTGTTCGCCTGTAGCATCATTTTGTTGTTCTTGTGGGTTTTGCACTTGGGTTGTTACCACAAATTCCACATAATTATCTTCAGGATACATTGGGCGCGGCGGTTCGCCATTGGGGTTTTGAGAATTGGTTTGAGTGTTTTGAGCAGTTTGTGGTTCTTGATAAGCCTGTAATTTACTTTTAATACTTACCACGGCTGAGCCATCCAGCCATTGACTGCTATTTAGATTACGAACCAAGGCAGCAACCACGTTGGCATTATCTGCTTGTCCTGTGATGGTGATTAAATCATTTTCACGTTTAATTGATGTCAAATACATTGCACTAGGTACAGCACGCGCCATATCATCCCACACACGCACAGGAATGGAGCGTCGGCCTTGCAAATCTTGAATTACTTTCATTTGTGAAAGCATTTGTTCTCTTTGAGCTTCCAATTCTTTGATGGTGTTTAGCTTTGCCTCTAATTGTGCGTTTGCATCTTCTACACGTTTATTAGCATCTCTTTGATTGTTTAACGTATTATTTAAAACTGAGTAACCAATAAAAGTACAAATCGCCGCTAGCACAATCGTACCAACAATCAAAATATTAAATTCATTATTTCTTTTTTCGCGTTGCTCTTG
>CAKAQU010000052.1 GCA_916720335.1 uncultured Moraxella sp.
TTAATACGGCTAAAATTTTTTGCCCTAATTCAATTTGCGCTAATTTTAGTTTGTCAAAACCAAAATTTTCACACTCTTTTAATGTGTCTCTTAGCTGACGTAATCCATCAGTTGGCATGGTAGCATAATAGGCATGACCGCCATTTTCATAGGCAGTCATGATATTTAACCATGCTTTCAAATCCAAAGCAAAACTGTTAGGAGTGCTTTGTAAAACCAGTTCTTTGGCATGATTAGATAGCATAACAAGCCCAGCGCATGGCGTACTAGACAGTCCCTTTTGGGGAGCGGACAACAAAACATCAATTCCAAGCGCCTTCATATCAAGCCAAATACAACCAGATGCGATGCAGTCAATAATCAAGATTCCGCCAACTTCATGTACAGCATCCGCCAAAGCTTTGATATAGTCATCTGTTAGCATCATACCAGATGCAGTTTCTACATGGGGAGCAAAGACCACCTTAGGGCGATGGGTTTTAATAAATTCTGTCACTTGAGAGACATCAGCTGGCTCAAAAAAGGCTTTATTATCAATCAGTTCATAATTTGCTTTAAAAACTTGACTGCTTTTGGCAATATTGGCTGCATCTAAAATTTGTGTCCAGCGGTAACTAAACCAGCCATTTCGGATAATCACCACATCACTATCTTTGGCAAAACATCGTGCCACTGCCTCCATACCAAAGGTTCCAGAACCCGGTACAATAGCGACAGCGTCGGCTTTATATAGATTTTTTAACAAAGAAGATAGGTCAGTCATTACCGTTTGGAAGGTTTTGGACATATGGTTTAAAGCACGGTCGGTATAAACCACAGAATATTCTAGTAAGCCGTCAGGGTCAATATTTGCGTGAGGTAGGGTGGTGTCTAATCTAGCCATTTACAGCTCCTTGTAAAAATGTAAACTTTACTTTACCCAAAAGCCATCTAAAAAGCAAATAAATTTCTTAAAACAACCGCAAAATTATCCAGAATAAGGTTTGTTACGATAAGTTTTTAGGGTATTAACTGCGCTTTCTAGCGTTGCCCCATCAGAAACTTTAGCAATCTCAGTGATGAGCTTTGATGGTGAATGTGTCAGTGTTTGGGTTAGTGTATGGGCAAATTCTTCCAAAACTGTTTTGGCATCATGACCTTTATCAAGCTTATTTTTAGCAAGTGCCAGTAGTCTTTCTTTGTGATTTTGGGTTATGGCTCGATAATCAGCAATCATGTGTTTGGCAACTAAAAGCTGCATCTGACTTTCAATATGACTGGTAAATTGACTGGCGAGCAGTTCAGCTTCAACCGCCGCTTGTTTGCGTTCTTCTAAATTTCCTTGAATGACGTGCTGCAAATCATCAACAGAGTACAAATAAACGTTGTCTAGATGCGCCACACTTGATTCAATATCGCGTGGAACTGCCAAATCTACCAATAATAAAGGATGTTGACGACGCATTTTTTGCGCATTTTTAACCATCTCTTTGGTAATTAAAAGATTCATGCTACCACTGCAGCTGCTTACCACATCCGCCATTGGCAAAACATCAGCTAGCTTATCCAAACTCATGCATTCAATGACAACGTTACGAACACTATTTTTTGCCATCTCCAAAAGCTCATCTTTGAGCGTCTGGGCGCGCTCACTGCTACGATTGGCAATGATAATCCGACTCATACCAAGGCTGGCAACATTATGCGCAACCAAGCGGTTCATCTCGCCTGCTGCTACAATCAATAAAGTGGTTTTTTCGGGTTTATCAAAAATTTGGGTAACTAATTTGGCAGTGGCAAAGCCTAGCGTTACCGCTTGTTGACCGACTTTGGTATCTCGGCGAATGGTGCGAGCGGATGCAAAAATTTGTTGAGTAAGCCAATCAAAATGTCCACCAATGCCATTAGCCTCTTTGGATAACGATACTGCTTGGCGAATTTGCCCCAAAATTTGTGGCTCGCCTAAAATCATAGAATCTAAACCAGATGCTACCCGCAGCCAGTGGTTGATGGCGCGCTGTTTTTCGTAGACGTATAAAAAAGATGAAATTTCATCTAAAGGTATTTTTTTAAAATCAGCTAACCATTGTTTGATTTTTAATGTGGATGTCGCAAATTCATCTGATTCATCCAATTCTTCGGTAGTATCATCAAAACCAACATACACTTCACTACGATTGCATGTTGAAACGATAATGCTGCCATGAAATTTACCAAACGTTGCCACAGTTTTTTTAAGCTCATCAATGGCATCTTTTATCTCGCCGCCAAAAGATAATCGCTCACGCAGAGCGACAGGGGCGGTTTTATGGTTTAATCCAATGACAGCTAATTTCATAGGCAATAAGAATCACTAAAATTTAGATAAAAACCACTTTATTATATCAAGTTTTTTTTGTCACGGTAAAACTGTTTTAATTGTTCATTTAGTAATTTAATGATTATATTTTAATCAAATATAATGAATTTATAAAATAGACAATTTCAATAGCTTGTAATTGGTGGAATATTACCATTATAATATTCAAAACAATCTTAGGGCAATTATTGGGTTGGTTATATCATTTTATCAATATTTGGGTGAGTCGTGAGTATTTGGCAAAATCTCTGGCAAAAAATACACAAGGTTTCGCCCAAAATGGGTGATAATAAGCCTATTTTTATAAAAAATAGACGTTTTTATAAAAAAATTTTACCGCTATGTATAAGTGCTGTCATTGGTGTTTTTGCGGTCAATGTATCTGCTCAAGCCGGGGTTTTTGACACGCTTTTAGACATTATATTGCCTTTTTATGATAAAAATAAAAAAAATCCACCCACTGCTAAACCTACTGATGATGCAATTGCCATTCAAGATGAGGAACAAAATTTTCAAGAATCAACAACTCAAAATACAAATACAGATAACTTGATTGTTGATAAAACAAATTTGGATAATAAAACCTCCCACGCAATCAATGATGAGGCTGATAACTTATCAAATAGCAACAAAAATGACATTAAAAACAAGGACGATTCATCACTTGCCGCAGCTCCAAAAGCTGCTATTTCAAAAAATATATGGCTATCAAGCCCGCCTTCATCTATGGAAGAGCTGGATGCTAGCTTGCCTGATTTTTTATTGGATGATACTTTAATTGCAGGCGATACCACTCCAATGCTGGGTGAACCAGATTTGTATGCATTATTATCTGCCGAATTTGCTGCTGATAGGGGAGATGTTGAGGATGCTTTAACAATTTATAAGGCAGAAAGTTTTAAAGACAATGCCACAGCGGTATTTGAAAGAGCGTTGGCTTTATCCATTGAATATGAAGAGCCCCAAAAATCATTAGCATTTGCCACTGCTTGGCAAATGAATAATCCCGAACACATTCCAGCATGGTTTTATGTGGCGCATTTGGCACTAAAAGCCAAAGACTACAATCAAGCTGTGCAAACATTGGGCATGATTTTAGATTATGACAAACGCGCTGATTTAACTCAGATTTTAACTGGGATTGTGCCTGATGATTTAGAAGACCAGCGTTTACTTTTTTTGGCATTGCAAACGGTGGAAGAGGATAACCCATCAATTTCGGTATTAAAAGCTGGTCTATTGATGCAAATGGGCGACTATCAGCCTGCTATTTTATACGTTAATCAGGCATTAAAAGCCGACCCAAAAAATTTAGCATACATCATGCTAAAAATTGACTTATTGCGTCTTTCTGGAAAGGATGATGAGCTTTGGCAATTTGTTGCTCAAAAACAACAAGAAATCCCCAATGAAAAAGAGCTGTATTTATATCAAATTCGTCACAAGATAGAAAACGGCGATTTAATCGACGCTTATCAACTTCTTTTGACTGCCTATACAAAAACACAAGATGCCGATGTGGCGCTTTTAACTGCGCTTGTGGCTTTGGATATTGGTGAATATAGACAAGCCATAGACGTGCTAAAACCACTGATTCAAAACCCAGAATTTACCAGTCGCGCTCATTATTATTTGGGAATTGGTTATGAAAGAAGTGGCGATTTTGCGCAATCTCGTCATCATTATGAACGTGTGACTGACCATGAACACGCTTTGGATGCGCGCACTAAAGTAGTTGGTTTTTATTTAATGGATGGACAAACCGATAAAGCTTTGGCAACGCTGGTAAGACTGCGTGATGAGCATGAAATGTACACAGCAGATAGTTATATTTTGCAAGCGGAAATTTTATTGCGTCAAGGCGATAAAAAATCAGCCGAGGATTTACTGCGTACTGCCAATCAAGAAAATCCCGATGATGACCGTTTGCTGTTTGCCAGTTTTAAAATCTTAGAAAATGAACTTAGTAACGAAGATAAACGTCTAGCTCTAGATAGATTATTGCTACTTGACCCTTATAATAATGAATATCTTTTAGCGGATGCCAAACTGCGTCTGATGATAAATCCTCAGGACCAAAACGCCCTAAAAGTTACCAAACAAATTAGCCAATTAGATAGTAGCGACCCTCTTTATGATAGCCAATTGCAGTTAGAAGCACTAAAAGTGCTGTCCAATCAAGCTTTATCACAAGGTCAATTTGGTAAAGTGATTGAATATTTAGAAGTACCTTATGAAGTTGCTCCAGATTTAGATGTTGGAATTTTATTATTGCGTGGCTATCAAGGTTTGGGCAAATATGATAAAGTTAATAGTTTGCTTGCTGATTTAAAACAGCGATTTGCTTTTGGACAAAATAAAACAGGGCAAGAACTGCAAGAATATTAGTGGCAACCACCTTATCATAAACCATCCATTTAGTTTTATCATCAAAATATGACCATCATTACTCAATTTTTTTCATCATTTATCAAATCCATCAAATTATTCACCAAAGTTTTTTTATTAACTTGGATGGTTTTTTTGACGGCGTGTCAAACCATCAAACCCAAGCCTGTGGTTACAGATGAACATTTAGCGTTTAGTATTACAGGTAAAATTGGTATTACCACCCAAACCCAGCATGGCAAAGAGGCAAGCAGCGCATTTTATACATGGAGCCAAGAAGATGACCGTTTTGGAATTAATTTAACGGGAGCTTTAGGTATTGGAGCGGCAGATTTAAGTTTTAATGGCAAAACCGCCAAACTCATTAGTGAGCGCACAGGTGAGATTTCGGCAACTAGCCCAGAAGAACTTTTACAAAAAGCCACGGGTTTGAATGCTCCCATTAGTTATTTTCGTTTTTGGATTATTGGTAAACCTGCCCCAAATGATACCAATAAACAAATGGAAAACGGTCGCTTAATCAGTAGTGAAAATGGCGATTGGACAGCAAAATTTTATTATCAAAATTCTGTTTATCCAAATCGTCTAATTATTACACACGCCGATGGTCACAGATTGGTGATGACAATCAATCATTTAAATCATAATTCAAATAGCCAACAGTAAACTTTACCAATCAATCCCAAGAATCCAAGGAAAGCTCATGGCAGAATTAACATTTTTTTCACCCGCCAAAATCAATTTATTTTTACATATTACTGGCAGGCGCGATGATGGCTATCATAATTTACAAAGTGTTTTTCGAGCATTGGATTTTGGCGATACGCTTACATTTCGCCCCAAAACGGGCGGGGATTTAATAACGCTTTTGGGTGATAATTTGCCTTGTGAGCAGCAAGACAATTTAATTGTTAAAGCCGCTCAGCTGCTCGCTAAAAAATTTCCTGCCTACGCTTCTTCTGTGAGTGTGGTTTTGGATAAGGTCATTCCTGTTGGCGGTGGGCTTGGCGGTGGCTCAAGTAACTGTGCAATGACGCTGATTGCCTTAAATCAGTTGTGGGGACTGCATTTAACTCCAAAAGAGTTGATGAAAATTGGAACAACTTTGGGAGCGGATGTGCCCTTTTTTATTTTTGCGCATGCTTATCAAACTGATGCAATCGCCTTAGGGATTGGTGATGAACTTACTGCCATTAATTTACCATCTCGAGAGTATTTATTGTTATTTCCTGATGAATCCATCAATACAGCAGAATTATTTTCAAATAAAGATTTAATCAAAAATACCGCAATTATCAGCGATTTAACCGCCAAAATTCCCAATTTTTTAGACCTACAAAATCCGCCTTTTTTCAATGCATTTGAAACAATTGTCTGCGAAAAATACCAAAAGGTCAATCAGGCGTTGTCGTATTTACGTACTTTTGAAAGCGCTACCCAGACAACCGCTCGCATGAGCGGCACTGGTAGCACTGTGTATTTGCCACTGATTGGTTTGGGAAAAAATCAAGTTGAGTTTATCGATTATCCATGCCCTGCGGTATTGGTAAATAGTTTATATGGATAAACCCAGACTAAATGATTGGTAGCAAATCTGTTTTACTAGGTTTACTGGCAAATGGACGAATTAACGATGGCATTTGCACATTAATTTAGAAAATTAAGTGATTATTCGTCCCTTTGTTTCTTCGCCAAGTGTTAAAACCGCCATTGCAATAATCACCATTACCATGGTAAACATCATAAAGATGAGATTAAACGCATTCTCAATATTCATCATATGAGCAATCACCAGCGGTGCAACCATGCCACCAACTCGCCCAATTGCGGATGCCCAACCCGAACCAAACGCTCGCATTGCAATCGGATATAACTCTGGCGTATAGGTGTAAACAACCCCCCATGCTCCTAAATTAGAAAAAGACATCAAACAGCCCCAAAATAAAATCTCAGCTGTACTGCCAGCTTGTCCAAAGAAATAACTGCATAATGCACAAAATATCATCAACCCTGCCAGCGTAATTTTACGTCCAAATTTTTCTACACACCAAGATGCAAACAAATATCCTGGAAGCTGGGCAAGAATCATTGCCAGTGTGTATTCAAAAGATGATACGATGGTAAAGCCTTGTTTTATGAGCAAGCTTGGCAGCCAAGTAAAAATTCCATAATAAGAAAATACAATGCCAAACCATAAAATCCATAGCATTAATGTACTTTTATAAAGATTTTTTTCCCATAAACGGGCAAATGAAAATTTTGTTTTTTGATGGGTGGGCAGTGTGATTTGTGCAAGGTCAATATGAAGAGGCGGTTGTTTGTTAATTAGACAGATTTGATTGGCATAATCCAAAGCCTGCTGTTTTTGCCCTTTTTGTAACAAAAATGGAATGGATTCTGGCAAATGATAATATAAAAAAAATGCATAAAAAATAGGCAGCCCACCCAATAAAAATGCCGTTTGCCAGCCAAAATTTGGAATGACAAAATACGCTAAAATCGCTGCAACTAACCAGCCCAGCCCCCAAAAACTTTCCAATAATACGATAAAGCGACCACGTACATTAGAGGGTAAATATTCGCTCATTAAAGATACTGCCACGGGTAATTGACCGCCAAGCCCAATCCCTACAATCAGGCGAAAAATAAGTAGTGTGGTTAATTGATTGGAAAGCCCACAACCAGCCGTTGCCAGGCTATAAATCACAAGCGTTCCAATAAAAACTTTTTTGCGTCCAAATTTATCTGCTAAACTACCTGCTAAGATTGCTCCAATTGCCATGCCTACAAAGGTGATGCTGACAATAGAAGCTTTTTGATTAGCAGTTAATGCCCATGCATCAACCAGTTTTGCCATAATAAAAGAAATTAGCCCAGTGTCCATTGCATCAAATAGCCAGCCCAGTCCAATCATTATGAGCAAACGGTAGTGAAATTTGCCAACTTCAAACTGTTGTATATATTTGGTTAAATCCATATAAAAACCTTCTATTTGTTAAACCATTTTTATGTTATTAAAACAACAAAAAATCCCCTTAAAGGGGATTTTTTTATTTGGTGATTGGTGCATCACCGTTTTCAATGACTGCTTTGGTTACAATCACTTCGCTAACACCTTGCATGCTAGGTAACTCATACATGGTATCAAGTAGAGCATTTTCAATGATGGAACGTAGCCCCCTTGCTCCAGTTTTTCGTTTCATTGCTTGCTTAGCAACGGCATGTAAGGCATCTGTTTCAAAGGTGAGTTTTACCCCTTCCATTTCAAACAAATATTCATATTGTT
Source organism: uncultured Moraxella sp. (assembly GCA_916720335.1). Classification (GTDB taxonomy): domain Bacteria; phylum Pseudomonadota; class Gammaproteobacteria; order Pseudomonadales; family Moraxellaceae; genus Moraxella. The sequence goes on from CAKAQU010000052.1 coordinate 8,013, forward strand.
TGGTTAATGCATTTTTAGGTTCAGTTAAAATCTCAATCAAAGCTTCTTCGTCAAGCTCATCAAGCGTTGCAATGACGGGTAAACGCCCAATAAATTCAGGAATGATTCCAAAACGAATCAAATCTTCAGGTTCAACCTCACGAAACAATTCACTAATTTTGGCTTCTTCTTTGGCTTTTACCGAGGCATTAAAGCCAATGCCTGTAGTTTGACTGCGTTCTTGAATGATTTTATCAAGTCCTGCAAACGCTCCGCCAACAATCATTAAAATATTACTGGTGTCCACCTGAATCATTTCTTGGTTGGGGTGTTTACGTCCGCCTTGTGGCGGGATATTAGCAACTGTACCCTCAATGATTTTTAGTAAGGCCTGTTGTACGCCCTCACCAGAAACGTCGCGAGTGATTGAAACGTTTTCGCCTTTTTTGCTGATTTTATCAATTTCATCAATATAGATAATGCCTCGTTGGGCGCGTTCCACATCGTAATCAGCAACTTGTAGTAAGCGCTGAACGATATTTTCTACATCTTCACCCACGTAGCCAGCTTCAGTCAATGTTGTTGCGTCTGACATTGCAAAAGGCACATCCAAAAGACGAGCCAGCGTTTGCGCTAACAATGTTTTACCCGAACCTGTTGGTCCAATCAGCAAGATATTGCTTTTAGCAAGTTCAACTGGTGCATTTTCGCCCGCTTCCTTAACTTTTAGACGCTTATAATGATTGTAAACCGCAACAGATAGAGCTTTCTTGGCGCTGCTTTGACTAATCACATATTCATCAAGATGCGCTCTTAATTCTTTTGGAGTTGGTAAAACCGCTGTTGCCCAATCTTTATCAGACGATTTTTTATCAGATGATTGTTTGTTTAATTTCTCATCAGAATTTGCTTTTTTTGAGTGGCTATTTTGACCAAGCATATCGCCACACAATTCTACACATTCATTACAAATTTGGGTTTCAGGGTCAATGCCTGCAATTAATTTTTTGACTTCATGTTTGGTCTTGCCACAAAAAGCACAATGGGGCTGGAAATTTTCACTCATGAGTATCCGCCTTGTTTATACTGCTAATGGACGTTTTTCAAGTACTTTATCCACCAAACCATAATTACATGCCTGCTCTGCACTCATAAAATTATCACGGTCTGTATCTTTTTCTAAACGTTCTACAGGCTGATTGCAATGTTTGGCAAGAAGCTCATTTAATTTGGCTTTTAATTGAATAATTTCACGAGCGTGAATTTCAATATCGCTTGCTTGTCCGCGAAAACCACCTAAAGGTTGATGAATCATAATGCGTGAATTGGCAAGGGCGGAGCGTTTGCCTTTTGCACCTGCAGATAATAAAAATGAACCCATACTGCATGCTTGACCAACACAAATGGTTGAAACATCTGGCTCAATAAAATTCATCGTATCATAAATCGCCATACCAGCTGTGACCACGCCGCCTGGTGAGTTAATGTATAGATGTATGTCTTTTTTGGGATTGTCTGCTTCTAAAAACAAAAGTTGGGCAACGATTAAGTTGGCCATATGGTCTTCAACTTCGCCTGTTAAAAAAATGACTCGTTCACGTAAAAGACGGGAAAAAATATCAAATGAACGTTCGCCACGCCCTGATTGCTCAATGACCATTGGTACAAGTGCAGATTGGGTTGCCATTTGGCTGGCATGAAATGTTTCGGTTAATTGGTCAAAATAAGGATTGTTTTTCATTCAGATTCCTTGTGGCTAATGCCGTATTAAGTGCGCCATTTTAGCACATTTATCATTATAACTGAAAAAATACCCCAACTTTAAGTTAGGGTATTGTTGGATAATGGATGTTTACATCATTGCAGCTTGTTGGCTGGCTAGTAATTCTTGGTATTTTACTTCTTTTTCACTAACTTTGGCTTGTGATAAAATGTAATCCACAACTTGGTCCTCTAGCACAACCGCTTCTACACCTGCACGTTGCTGTTTGTCATTGGTGTAGTAGTCAATGACTTCTTGAGGTTCTTCGTAGTTTTCAGCTGCTTCAGCAATAAATGCAGTTACTCGGTCTTGGTCAAGTTCAATTTTTTGGCTTTCAATCAATTGATTAACAATGACACCAAGACGTACCGCGCGTAGTGCAGGCTCTTCAAAAAGCTCATTGGGTAGCGTGTTTTTGTCAAAGCCTTTGGTATTGCCACCAAATTGCGCAGCAAAACGCTGTACCATTTGTTCGCGCTGACGCTCAATTTCTTGTTCAAGCATGGCTTTTGGTACGTCAAATTCATTTTTTTCAATCAACGCATCAAAAGCGGCATGTTTTACTTGATTGCGCGCAGCATTTTTAACTTCGCGTTCCATATTTTTTCTAACATCAGCTTTTAGTTTATCCAAACCGCCTTCTTTTACTCCAAACAGCTCAAAAAACGCTTCATCTAATTCTGGCAATTTAGGAGTTTTAACCGCTTTTAGGTTGATTTTAAAGTTAGCTTCTTTGCCTTTTAAGTTTTCAGCTTGATAATCTTCTGGGAAGGTTACAGTAATAACTTTTTCTTCGCCAGCTTTCATGCCTTTCATGCCGTCTTCAAAACCAGGAATCATACGTCCTGAACCAATAATCAAACGATAATCTTCAGCACTGCCACCTTCAAATTTTTCACCATCAATAGAACCTTCAAAATCAAAAGTTGCTTCATCACCATCTTCTAGTGCGCCGTCTTTGGTTTCAAAAGTTTGACGTTGTTTTTGCAAATTTTCAATCATCGTATCAACATCGCTGTCAGATACATTGGCAACTTGACGCTCGACTTCAATTTCATTTAAACCTTGAACTTCAATTTTTGGAAAAGTTTCAACGGTTGCTTGATAAACCAAAAAATCATTTTCTAGTTTAACATCATCAATATTTGGCACGCCCACAGCACGAATTTTTTTCTCAGCCAATGCTTCAAATACAGTGTCGCGAATTACATCGTTAATGGTTTCTTGTTGAATGCCAGCACCATATTGTGCACGAATGTGTGAAACAGGCACTTTACCTTTACGAAAACCATCAATTTTTGCAGTTTTGGCAAGACGACGAACACGAGCTTCTACCTTGCTTTGGATGGTGCCAACGGGTACTTTAACAGTCAGTTGGGTTTCTTTGTCAGAAATGACAGCAACAGCAATATCTAAATT
>CAKAQU010000053.1 GCA_916720335.1 uncultured Moraxella sp.
CGATGACTTTCTCAGCCGGTGACTCTGTCCATAAGCAGGCTCACCTATGGGTATTTGATGTATTTTCCACAAGCGGCTACAGCAGATAATGAGCTTTTGACTTTAGACCCTAATCTTTCCACCATTGCCCACGAAATTGGCGGCTATTTGCTATTGCCACGCCACCCATCGCAGCTTTATCAGGCATTTACTGAAGGTGTTTTACTGTTTATCATTCTGTGGTTATTTAGCTTAAAACCGCGTCCTCGTTACGCCATTTCAGCATTGTTTTTATTGGGTTATGGCGCCAGCCGTTTTATAACTGAGTTTTTCCGTCAGCCTGATGTGGGTTATGAGCTGATTTTTGGCTGGATGAGTAAGGGGCAGTTATTTAGTTTACCAATGATAATTTTGGGCGTAATTTTAATGATTTTAGCCTACAAAAACCCCATTTACGACCAAAAATTATCCTAATATTTGATTTATTAAGGCAATCCATGAAGCAATATTTACATCTACTAAGCCATATTTTACAAAATGGCGCAGATAAATCCGACCGTACTGGTACCGGCACCCGTTCGGTTTTTGGTTATCAAATGCGTTTTGATTTAAATAAAGGGTTTCCGTTATTAACCACAAAAAAAGTGCATTTTCATTCTATTGTGATTGAACTTTTGTGGTTTTTAAAAGGCGATACCAACGTCAAATTTTTGCAAGATAACAAAGTAACCATCTGGGATGAATGGGCAACTGCCGAACAAACGGCACGTTTTGGGAGACAAGCGGGCGATTTGGGGGCGGTTTATGGTCATCAATGGCGAAATTTTGGGGCAAGCCAAAATGCAGATGGCAGTTATCTTGCAGATGGTTTTGATCAAATCTCTTGGTTAATTAATGAAATCAAAACCAATCCTAATTCACGCCGTTTAATTGTTTCTGGCTGGAATCCTAAAGAAGCAGGCGAAGTTGCCTTGCCACCTTGTCATACCTTATTTCAGTTTTTTGTGGCAAATGGAAAATTATCTTGTCAGCTTTATCAGCGCAGCGCAGATGTATTTTTAGGTGTACCATTTAATATTGCCAGTTATGCTCTTTTGACTCATATGGTCGCCCAAGTGTGTGGACTTGGTGTGGGTGAGTTTATTTGGACAGGTGGCGATACTCATTTATATAGCAACCACTTTGAGCAAGCAAATCTACAGCTAACGCGCCAACCTTTGCCACTGTGTCAGCTTTGGCTCAATCCTGATGTTGATGATATTTTTGCTTTTCAAAGTAGCGATATTAAATTGATGGATTATCAATCGCATCCAGCGATTAAAGCGGCAGTTTCAGTTTAACAATGTTTAAAACCACAAAGTTATAAGTCTGCCAAATGCACCATCAGTTCATCATAAGCTAATTTGGGCTGGACATTTTGCCAGATGGCTTGGGTCATTTGGTTGAGTTCATCATTTAACTGATAAAGATTTTCTAAAGATGGCGGTGGTGTATCTTGAAGTAGGGTTTTAATGTCAATATCTTGGTGTATACCAGTAAAACCTAGATAAATACGTAAAACTTCAAGTAGCATCAGACGAGTCAAGGTCATAAAATCATCAAAACTGAGCACAGTTTGCCAGTAGCTGCTGGCAGCAATTGGCGCCCTTGTCTTTTTTTGCAGTGCGACAAAAGTTTTTACCCACAATGTGCGCTTATCAAACCAAGGCATATTAGGTAGCGATAAAGCCCCTAAAGGCGCACCTTCTGCTAAAGTTAGTAACATATCAGACAAATGACAAATATCAGAAGGTAAATTTTGCTTTAGATAATCTTTAGCATCTAAATGATGAATGGGTGTTAGTGGTAATGTTTGCAATCTACTTTTGATGGTGGGAAGTAGGCGACTTGGATAGCTGCTGATAAGAATTAAATGCACGCCAAAACGGGGTTCTTCAAGTGTTTTTAATAAAGCATTTGCTCCAGCTGTGGTTAAATTTTCAGCGTTATCTAGTACAATGAGTCTTAATCCATGCCCTTTGGTTTGGCCGTATTCTTGCAAAAAACGCACATCATCAATTTTAATTTGTGTTTCTTCAAAGGCTTCTCCAATCCGACTTGATGGTGGTAACACCAGCAAATCAGGGTGTGTGCCAGCTTTTAGCCAAAGACAGCTTGGACAATAGCCGCAAGCGCCTTTGTATTCATCAAGTGGTTTATTTTGACACAAAAGCCAAGCTGTCAGCCGCCAAACAAAACTGTGTTTGCCAATGCCTGAAATACCCCCAGCTAAAAGAGCGTGGGGCAGTTTTTGCATATGATAGTTTTGACAAACTGTGCGCCAAAGTGCAGCTTGCCACGGTAAAAGTGGTGCAAAATAAGGCGATATCTCCGTATTTGCTGCTACATCATCAGGATAATCATTCATGAGTTAATAAGCCAAAAATTCATCCAGTGATAGAGCGTTGAGTCTTGCTAAGTCTTCGGCAGTATCCACACCTAAGGGTAGGCAGACTTTAGCAACATCAATAGCGATTTTTTGGTTATTTTCTAAGATACGTAATTGCTCAAGGCTTTCTAAGCTTTCTAATGTGCTAACTTGCCATTTGTGAAATGCTTTTAAAAGTTTGCTGCGATAAGCATATAACCCTAGGTGACGGTAGGCGTTTTTAGGTGTTTGCCCCAGTGCGTTATTAAGCTGCCCATCACGGTCATAAGGTATGGGGCTGCGACTAAAATACAATGCGTAATTATCGGGGGTTTTAACAACTTTTACCACTGATGATTTATAAAAATCTTCAAAATTATCAATTGCTTCACATAAAGTTGCCATGACACAGTCTGTTTTTTCTAAGAGCAAATCTGCTGCTTGTTTTAAAAGCTGGGGCGGCACAAGTGGTTCATCACCTTGCATATTTACCACAATATCATCATCGCCAAAACCAAGCAGTTCGGCAGCTTCAGCTAATCTATCAGTTCCTGACGGATGTTGTTTGGTCATGATGACGGGAATATTAGCATTTTGACAGACTTGATAAATTTCGTCGTGGTCGGTGGCAACACATACGCTATCAGCAAACTCTGCCTGCATGGCTTTTTGAGCAGTCCATAAAATCATTGGTTTGCCATGTAAAAGTAAAAGTGGTTTTTTAGGCAGGCGTGATGATTGATAACGGGCAGGGATAACGATATGGATTTTTGACATAAGACACCTAAATTCACCAAAAAGATAAAATGAGCATGATATAATATAAATGAGTGCCATTTTAACACGATTGTTGTAATCGCAAAACTGTTCGTATGATGGTGAATATTATAAAAATGATAAAAAAATGAACAAAAATAAATAAGAGAAATCTCATGCAGTTATTTAAAAATCAATTATTTAAAAACCCTCCAAAAATTATCTTTTTTGATATTGATGGAACATTGTATATTAAAGAAAAAGATGCCGTACCAGAAAGCGTAAAAGATGCTTTTTATCATTTACAAAAAAATAATATTAAAATTGCCATTGCCACAGGTCGAGGAATATCTATTTTTCCAAATAGTATCAATGAGTTAATAAAAGAGTTTCATATCGATTTGTTAATTACAATTAATGGTCAATATATTGAATATCAACATAAAAAATTTATGGATTTTCCAATAGCTAGCGGGTATCTAAAACAAATTACCAAATCTTTACAAAATCATCAAATTGCTTATGCTTATATGACCAAGCATGAGATTTTATGTGTTGGAAAAACTAAACAAATGACAGACGCATTAAATTCTTTAAATATTAACTATCGCCAAATTTCAGCTTTTGATTTTAATCAGCCAGTGTATCAAATGCTTGGGTTTTATCAAGATGATGAAATTACACTTGAATTGCCAGAAACTCTAAAAACCGTACGTTGGCATGACAGCGGGGCGGATATTTTGGTAAAAGAAGCCTCAAAAGCGCGGGGAATCAAACAAGTTTTAGATAAATTAAACATAAAGACTAGTGAAACCATGGCTTTTGGCGATGGGTTGAATGATGTGGAGATGTTACAATATACTGGTTTTGGTGTTGCAATGGGTAATGGTCATGACGCTTTAAAACAAGTTGCTGATTTTGTTTGTCCACGCCATGATGAGGATGGGATTTATAAAGGTCTTAAGATGCTGGGATTGATTGTTTAATCTAAACTTATTATTGAGTACGCTGGCAGCGAAAAACATCAAATTCACTCCAAAAAGCATCGATATAACCAAAGTTAAAAGTCTTTGCATCCAATTGGTTGATGTTTGAGTAATACATATAAGTATCTGAGGCAAATTCTTTTAATCGTTCGTCTGTTTCAGGGTCGGAATTTTGACTATCAAAGTAAGTCAAAGAAATATTTTGTCCAACAATCAGAGTGAGTTTATCCTCTTGAACTAACCCCCATGTTTTTTCGGTGTCAATGCGGTAAATAGCATCATTGGATTCTTTGCTGATTTTGGAAACTTTTAATATGTGATTTGGTAAAAATTGATAAGTTGCAGATATTGTAGCATTATATTTCTTTTCAAAATTGGGTGATGATTTGCATTGCCAACTACCAAGCAATAGTTTTTCTTTTGTTGTAAGTTCTGATAAGTGTTGGTCGCTATTGGCATATCCCAATAAAGGAATACTGCATAATAAGATTAATGTCAATTTTTTCATTTTTTTCTTCCTAAAAAGCCCCAAATAATATTTGAGGCTTTAAAATTTATCTCATGGTAACAAACTCTTCTGCCCCCGTTGGGTGAATGGCAACCGTATTATCAAAGTCTGCCTTAGTTGCACCCATTGTAATGGCAACAGCAAACCCTTGAATCATTTCATCTACTCCGAATCCAATGCCGTGCAAACCAACAATTTTTTCATCATTGCCAGCGCAAATTAGTTTCATGCGACATGGTTGGCGGTGATTGGTGATGGCGCTATACATTGGGGTAAAGTTAGACTGATAAACCTTGACATTATCATCACCAAATTGCTCTTTAGCAGCATCTTCAGAAAGTCCAATAGTGCCAATAGGGGGGTGGCTAAATACCACAGTTGGTACTAGAGTGTAATCTAAATGCTCATCTGGTTTTTTGTTAAATAAGCGTTCAGATAATCTGCGACCTGCAGCGACTGCAACTGGCGTTAATTCAATGCCATTTTCAATCACATCACCAACAGCATAAATGCCTGAAACATTGGTGTTTTGAAATTTATCCGTCATGATTTTGCCTTGAGTATTGGTCAAGACACCGGCATTGTCTAACCCTAAATCTTGGGTTAGGGGCTTTCTGCCAATTGCCCAAATTAATGCATCCACGGTTTGGGTGCGACCATCTTCTAATACCAAGGTTATAGAATCATCAAGGTTTTTGATGACTTCTTTAGGGGTGGCGTGAGTGTGTAAAGTTAGACCATCATCCGCCATAACTTTGGTTAGGACATCAACAATATCGCCATCAAATTGACGCAGTGGACGGTCTTTACGCACAAATAAATGTGTTTCACTACCTAATGCATTAAATACGCCAGCAATTTCAACAGCAATATAACCTGCTCCAACAATGGCTACTCGTTTTGGCAGTATTTGCAATTCAAAAACACCATCAGAGTCAATACCATATTCAGCTCCAGGAATATCAGGACGAGCAGGCGTGCCACCAACCGCGATTAAAATATGGTCAGCACTGATATTTTCCCCATTAACTTCTACGGTGTTTTTATTGACAAATTTGGCATAGCCTGTAATGACATCAACCCCATTTTTAGTCAGTACATTGTTGTAGGATGTATGAATTCTATCAATGTAAGCTGTGCGATTTTTGACTAATGTTGCAAACTCAAATCCTTTAACATCTATGTCAAATCCATAATCAGGAGCGTATTTATAAATTGCCTCAGCAATATTTGCTCCGTACCACATGACTTTTTTGGGTACGCAGCCAACATTAACACACGTTCCACCTAAGTGTTTAGCTTCAACAATTGCACATTTTTTGCCGTAACTTGCCGCCCGATTGATGGAGGCAATGCCACCACTGCCGCCACCAATGGCAAGATAATCATAATGTTTCATAGTATTACCATAATACAGTTAAATTAAAAAATTGTTAGCATTTTAACATAAAAAGAGAGTCATTTTAGGATTAAAATGACTCTACATATTGATATTAATAATTTAAAAAATCAATCAAAATAATACACGCACCTTGATGGTTTCAGGAACCGCTTTTAAACGTTCTAAAGCTTTTTCTGAATCGTGGTCATCAACGTCCATGACCAAATAACCAACATCACCTCGAGTTAACATTGATTGAGCAGCAATATTAATACCTGCTTTGGCAAATGCGGCATTAATTTGTGATAACACGCCCGGAACGTTTTTGTGAATGTGCAGCAAACGATGAGTGCCTTCAATAAAAGGAACAGAAACATTTGGAAAGTTTACGGCACTGGTAGTGTCGCCCTGGTCGGAATATTTTACGAATTTTTCACCAACTTCCAATCCAATATTGGCTTGAGCTTCTTGGGTTGAACCGCCAACATGAGGGGTTAAAATCACATTGTCAAAGGCGCGCAGTGGTGAAAAGAACTCTTCATCGGCAGATTTTGGTTCTTTAGGAAATACGTCAATGGCTGCCCCTAGTAGTTTTTTGCTTTGTAAAGCAGCTGCCAAATCATCAATATCAACACAGCCGCCACGGGCAGCATTAATGAAAAATGCACCGTCTTTCATTTTGTCAAATTGCTCTTTAGTCATCATGTTGCGCGTGCTTGGCAAATCAGGAACGTGTAGTGTAACTATATCTGCTTGCTCCAAAAGCTCATCAAGGCTGGCAGCTTGCACCGCATTACCCAAAGGTAATTTGGTAACAACGTCGTGATAAATTACCTTCATACCCAAGCTTTCGGCAAGTACAGACAATTGAGAACCAATCGAACCATAACCGACAATCCCCATGGTTTTACCACGTACTTCATAACTGTCTTTGGCAGATTTATTCCAGCCACCACGATGAACCACGGCATTTTTTTCGGGGATGCCACGCATTAGCATGATGGTTTCGGCAAGCACCAATTCAGCTACAGAACGGGTATTAGAATAAGGGGCATTAAAAACAGGAATACCAAGCTCTAAAGCAGCTTCTAAGTCCACCTGATTGGTACCAATACAAAAACAGCCAATAGCAATCAGTTTTTCGGCGGATTCTAATACCTTGCGAGTAAGCTGGGTGCGTGAACGGATGCCAACAAAATGAGCATCTTTGATTTTCTCTATCAATTCAGCTTCATCAAGCGCAGTTTTTAGATATTCAATATTGGTATAGCCTGCACCATTTAATACTTTTAAGGCATTATCATGAACACCTTCTAAGAGTAAAAAACGGATTTTATCTTTATTTAATGACAACGTCATAATATTTCCTTTTACGGTGGATAAATAGGTATTATATTTATACACCCATTAAGCCGGCTTTGTAAAGCCTTTTTACAAATTATATTAAGCAAAAATAAATTTTGCTGAATTATTTTTCAGATTAAAACGATAAATCAGGTTGGCTTAAAAATTCAATCTCTTAAATTGATTAAGCGGATTTTTTGCGTTTAAACATCCCACTAAAATCTTCCATTAATGTATAAATTACAGGAATTACCACAAGACTAAGCGCAGTTGATGTAATCAGTCCGCCAATAACAGCAATCGCCATCGGTTTTCGAAAACTGTCATCAACATCACCCATTCCAAGAACCAAAGGCAGCATACCCGCACCCATTGCAATTGATGTCATGATGATGGGTCTGGCTCTTTTTTGGCAAGCATCAAGCAGAGCAGAGACTCTATCCATGCCATTTTTTTCAGCAATGATGGCATAATCAACCAATAAAATAGAGTTTTTGGTAGCAATCCCCATTAGCATGATAAAACCAATCAATGATGAAATGGATAATGTACTGCCACTGATAACCAAACCAAATAATGCGCCACCAACAGATAAAGGTAATGCGATTAAAATGGTAAAAGGTTGTAGGATTTTATGAAATAATAAAATCAATACTCCAAAAATGCAAAACACCCCAACCGCCATGGCAATGGCAAAGCCAGTAAATAATTCAGCCATTTCGCTGGCTTGCCCTTCATCAATCAAAGTAATGCCATCGGGTAAATTCTGCAGTATGTTAAGCTCTTTAACTTGTTTGACGACTTCACCGAGTTCAGCGGCTGATTGCACGGTAATTTTAACAGTACGATTTCGATCTAAGCGGTCAATTTGGGCAGCACCTGTACTAAACTTGATATCTGCTACTTCAGATACTTTTACTGAACCTAAACTACTGATATTACTGGGAATGTATAAGTTTTTTAAGGCACCTTCACTTTGTCGGACATCATCGGATAATCGGACAACAATGGGTATTTGACGAGTGTCTAAATTAAGTTTGGGTAGGGCTTGAGTGTAATCGCCCGATGTAGCAATACGCAGGGTGTTTGCTAAGTCAAGCGTAGTAACCCCTTTATCTGCCATATTTAAAGCATTGGGTAAAATGGCAAGTTCGGGTTTGGGAAGAGGTTTGCTGCTGGTTACCGAAGTGACAATTGGTAACTCTCTAATGGCTTTAAGTACGTCTTCAGTTGTGCGTTCAAGCAGCAGTGAATTATCTGAAACCAAAGAAAATCCATAACCTGAATCGCCCGTTGCGGATTGACCAACGGTAAAACGTGCTGATGGTACACTTTGGATGGCTTGGCTTATTTGATGCTCAATTTCTAATTTGCTAACCCTTTGTTTTCGTGGTTTTAATGAAATATTTAAAGTCGCGGTATTGGTAGCGCCTGCTAAACCTTCATCTCCGCCAGTACTGGCACGACCTGCAGCAATAAATACAGAATCCACTCCGGGTATTTGAGCAATTTTATCAGCGGTCATTTGAGCAATACGTATGGTATCATTAAGGATAGCATCAGGGGTTAGCTCCAAACTAACTTGGGTTTGGTTGGCATTATCAGATGGTACAAATTCGCCAGAAAGCATTTTTGCCAGCGATAAAGAGCCAATAAATAAACTGACTGCTAAAATCACGGTAACCAAGCGGTGATTTAAGGTCCATTGAACAATTGATAAATAACCATTCATGATTTTGCCAGCTTTTTCATCTTTGGGCGGTTTGGCTTTTAGGATATAAGCTGCCATCATTGGTGTAACAAGCCGTGCCACCATCAGTGAAATAAACACAGAAATTGCTGCCGTCCAACCAAATTGACGGAAAAATTGTCCAATTACACCATCCATAAATGCCGTTGGCAAAAATACGGCAATCAAAGTAAATGTCGTTGCGACCACCGCAAGCCCGATTTCATCAGCTGCTTCCATGGCGGCTTCGTAGGGTGTTTTGCCCATATGCAGATGACGCATGATGTTTTCAACTTCTACAATGGCATCATCAACCAAAACTCCAATGACCAAAGACAATGCCAAAAGTGAGATAATATTAAGACTAAACCCACATAGATGCATGATTAAAAAGGTGGGAATTAAAGACAAAGGCAGCGCTGCTGCGGCCACCAAAGTTGCTCGCCAATCTTTTAAAAATAGCAGTACCACAATCACCGCTAAGGCACAGCCTTCAATTAACATTTGAATGCTGGCTTTGTAATCTTCAGCAACAGGTTCAGAATTATCATAAATTTTGGTGATTTTAATGTAAGGCAATTCTTGGCTTAATTTTTCTAAAGCTTTATCTACGTCTTGAATCAAAGTTACTTCACTGGCAGTTCGTGAAGCAGTAATGTTCATCGCCACCACTGACTGACCATTGAGTAGGGCTTGACTACTTAAGTCGGCAAAACCATCTGATATACCGGCGATTTCACCAAGTCGACTAGCTCCTTTGGGAGTATTGATGGGTAGATTGGACAATTCTTGAATGCTTTTTGCTGCTCCTAAAATTCGAATGGTTTGCTCACCTCCACCAATTTTGGCAAGTCCGCCTGTTGCATCGCTTTGGATACTGGCAATTTGATTGGCTAGGGCAGTAATGGGTAGATTCCAGCTATTTAACGTAGTGTCGTTGGCAGCCACAATGATGCGCCGCTCAATCCCTCCAATCCGACTTACTGACCCCAAGCCATTGACGCCAGATAAACGCTTGTTTAATGTGTCATCAATAAACCAAGACAATTCAGCACTGTCCATAGTATCGCTACTGATGGCATAACTTGCCACAGGAAAATTTGCAGTAGAGATTTTGGTAATCACAGGTTTTTCAGCGGCAGCAGGAAGATTGCCTGATATTTCATCAACTGCCGAACGCACTTCCTCCAAGGCTTCAGATAAATCTTTTTCTAGATTAAATTCTACCTGAATAGATGCGTTGCCTGTTTGTAAAGTCGAACGAATGTGTTTGACGCCTTCTAAGCTAGTAAGTTTATTTTCAACTTTTTTGGCAATATCAGTTTCAAGTTGTACAGGACTTGCTCCAGCATAGCTGATGTTGATATTGATTTTGGGAATGCTGATATCAGGAAATTGTTTGATTTTCATTTTAGAAAATCCAAGTATCCCACCCAAAGTTAGCAGACTAAATAATAAAATTGCCACCAACGGATTTTTAATAGAATATGCAGAAAAATTCATTAAGTCCGCCTTTTATTGCGCTTCATTGGAAACGGCTTTATTATTGATAAAAGCAATACCAACAATGTCATTTTCAGATAAAAAACCGGTGCTTTTAGCAACGACAATTGCATTTTTGTCAATTTCAGCAACGATTTTATCGCCAATTCTATTGTGGGTGGTAATTTTGGCACGTTTGACGGTGTAGGTGTTTTGACTGGTATTAGGGTGTAAAACCCAAACATAATCATAACCATCAGTCGTCATTACTGCGGACACTGGCAGTGCTAATTTTTGTTCAAAGGATAAAATAAATTGTCCAGCTTGATACATTCCTGCTTTAATTTTTTCATTATTTGGTAGTAATACATGAGCAATCAGCTGACGCGAATTATCCGCTATTGGTGATAAATGGCTGAGTTTTCCAGTGATGGATTCATCGTTATTTAAAGCTAAGACGACAGATTGACCACCAGATAATTTACTAGCGTCTTTAGGGTCGATGACTGCGTGCCACTCCAATTGACCATTTTTGATGATGCTAAATAGCGATGAACCATTTACTAGTAAACCAACCTCAGCAGTTTTACTACT
>CAKAQU010000054.1 GCA_916720335.1 uncultured Moraxella sp.
GCGCAAGTTTTAGGCTATTCGATTAAAGATTTATTAAAAAAAATCGGTAAAATGGTGGAATTTGGTTCAATAGAATGGCAAATCTACTTAGCTATTAAATCCAAATACACCCAAGTTTATCAAAAAACATTATTTAATCGTGCAATCCGTGCATGTTACGCCATACAGCAATGTATTGCAGAGCAAAACTTAGAAGGGCAAGAATCGATTGATGATAATATCGCTTATGATGGTTATACTAGCATTCATGATGGCGCCTTACTAAATTGGATGAAAAAAAATCAAATCAATCTGAAACCAAAAGAAATCTTTGCTGTTTTACGTGCTTTAAATGTGCTTTTTGCGCGTCAAAATCGTTACCAATGGCAGATTGAACCCACACATGAAGTTAAAAATCGTTTAAAACAAGAAGACAAGACACATAGCTGGACATCGTGGCTTGAAATTGCTGAAGAAAATCACCGAAATTTAGAAGAGCTTTTTGAATATTTACAAAGTCATATGCCCGATAAAAAAGGCGCATTAGAATACTTTGATTTACATGATTTGGCTTTGACATTGCAGCTTAGTTGCTATGACACATTGCTAAGATTGCAAACGCTGCAAAATTTAAACATTATTGAGCTTTCATGCCTTGATGGCTCAAATGAGCTGGTGTTTTTTGTAGAAAAAGGCACAAAAACCAAATTGCATTCAGATGTTGCTTATCAGTATTTAAAAGAGCATTACGATGAACGTTGTCAAAAGATTCATGTATTGTATCACTGGCTAAAAGAAAATAATTCTGACATCAAAAGACAGATGTTAGAAGATTATTTTCGTTATGGTATGCAAAAAATCGTACAAAAATATTTGCCAGAGGATGTGGATTCAACCAAGCCTTATTTAAAAAACTATCGTCAGCTTATTTTACCCTCTTGGTTAAGTAACACTCAAAGAAGCATCATCACCAACACCAGTCGCGCATCTCTAGTGCTAGCAGGACCTGGTTCGGGAAAAACCACAGTTGTGGTGCATCGAGTGGCGTATTTATTGATGCAGGAAAATATTGACCCGCAAAAAATACTGATTTTAGCTTACAATCGCATGGCGGTGTATGAGTTAAGAGCACGACTAAAAAAACTGGTGGATAAACATGCAAATGGCGTTACCATCACCACGTTTCATGGGCTTGCAAGAAGTATCATTGACCGCAATGAAAATGATGTATCTCAAGAAGAATTAGCTCCCATTATCAATCACTTAAAAGATGGTAATAAAACCCATAACAATAAACTCATGAGCGAATTAGAAGATGCCGCTCGTTATATTTGGTTGATTGATGAGGCAATACGCACTTTAAAAGAAGATCCTAAGTTTTTCCAATATATTATGGTTGATGAATTTCAAGATGTGGATGAAAAACAATACACCATGATTGGCATGCTTGCTGATTTAAAAATGGTGGATGATGAAGAGCAACATACTGAAAATACTCAAAAATTAGATAAAATAACAGCGAATAAGGATAATTATGAACAGCAAGGCTATTTGATGGTGGTGGGCGATGATGACCAAAATTTATATGAATGGCGCGGAGCCAGTGTGCGTTTTATTCAAGAATTTGAAAAAAATTATCACATTACCGACAGTCAAAAATTTTATTTATTGGAAAATTATCGCAGCAGCTGTGATATTGTTGAGCTGGCAAATGCCTTCATTGAGCAATCAATACCTCAAAAAAATCGCTTAAAAACTCCTGAGCATGCAGTCATTGCTAAAGGCGACAATCCCAATATGGGCATTCGTTTTGGCGGGTTTGAGCAACCAAAAGGCATTGATATGGCATACTGGTTAAGCTGTGATATTGCTCAGAAACTTAAAAATATGACAGAAACGGGTGAAAAACAAAGCATTGCCGTACTTGCGCCAAGATGGGAAATTTTTGACGCTATTCAACATTATTTGCAGATAGAAGGTATTGAAAGTCAGCGTTTTAATGAGCAGGAAAATCGCTTGTTGCCAGCCAATAGCGTGATTGGAAGGGCGCTGCAAAGTTATATTATGAGCCTGACCGATGAGAAAGCAAGGGAATTTTTGGATGACCTAAATCAAAGTGGGGTAATAAAAGTTTTGGAAGCGTGGCGAAAAAAATATAATTTTAACCCACTGGATAACGCTTGGCAGGCAATTTTACATAATGTATCTAAAGTATCATTATTTAATTTAGACAATTTATTAACTGCTATTAAAACCGCTGAATACGACAATGATAAAGCGGTATCACTGATTACTTATTACAGCGCTAAGGGCATGGAATTTGACCACGTTTATGTTGTTGATGATAGAAATTACTTTGCTGATAATTTGGGTGATTTTCGTTCATTGTATGTAGCATTAACACGGGCAAAACATTCTTTAACCATCTTACAAAACAAAGAACAATATAATCGGGTTTTATGTGATTTACTTTATAAAAATAAAATGGGCGAAATAATGCAAATTAATTTGGTAGAAAACCCCAAATTTTTGCAGTTTAATCGGTATTTAACATTAAAAGAAATCCATTTAACACCATCTGAATTAACAAAAGATGATGACGCAAGAGCTTTTATTCCACAGACCTTTGCTAAAGATTGGGGGTGTAATACGGTGGATTTAAGTCAAGTTTTTAAAAATGACCACGGTCAGGGTTTTTATTCTAAAAAGAATAGGCTTTTGGTAAAGTTTTCTAATTATTTTAAAAAAGAGCCTTACGCTGCAGATGTAAAAATTTTAAGTTTTACCACAACCTATTATTTTCAGCGTGAATTGAGCTATTATCAGCAAGTCGGTTACAACGGCAACGAGCGAGAACATTGCCTAATTATACCGTTTGTAACCATTATTAAGCCGCTAAATCGTTAATTTGCGGATGTATGTAACATAAATGACAACGTTAATGTAAATCAACACACCAATATTTTAAAGTGGTGTATTCATCAAGCCCATATTTAGAGCCTTCTCGCCCAAAACCTGACTGCTTGATACCGCCAAACGGGGCAACTTCGTTAGAAAGCAGTCCTGTATTTTGGGCAACCATTCCATATTCTAATTGCTCACTCATGCGCCATGCTAAAGCATAATCTTGAGTATAAAAGTAACTGGCTAAGCCAAAATCGCTATCATTGGCAAGCGTTAAGACTTCATCTTCATCATCAAAACCAAAAATTGGCACGATGGGCGCGAAAATTTCTTCATGACTGATAAGCATTTTTGAAGTTAAATTTGTGATGATGGTTGGCTCAAAGCAGTATTGTCCAACTGGGCTGGGACTACCACCAAGAATTAGTTTTGCGCCTTTATCTAAGGCATCTTTAAGTAGGAATTGAGTTTTTTCAAGAGCTTGCTGATTAATCAAAGTGCTAATGTCTGTATCAGGGTGTAAGCCATTTCCTAATTTTAGTTGTTGAACTTTGTTAACCAATTTGTCAATAAAGATTTCTTTAATGGTGTTTTGAATATAGATTCGGTTTGCGCAAACACATGTCTGTCCAGCGTTACGAAATTTAGAGGCGATAAGCCCATCAACGGCTTTATCTAAGTTGGCATCCTCAAACACAATAAAGGGCGCATTACCACCTAATTCCAAAGATAGTTTTTTTAAGCTGTCAGCGCATTCTGCCATAAGTTTTTTACCAGTCGCGGTAGAACCAGTAAAAGACAGCTTAGCAATACGTGGGTCTTTGGATAAAATAGAACCAATTTCTGATGAATGACCAGTAACAACCTGCAAAACACCATCTGGCAAGCCTGCAACTTGACCTAAATATGCCAGTGCCAATGCAGTAAAAGGCGTTTGACTGGCAGGTTTTACCAACATAGTGCAACCTGATGCCAAAGCAGGCGCGACTTTTCGGGTAATCATTGCAGCAGGAAAATTCCAAGGCGTGATAGCTGCACAAACACCAATAGGTTGTTTTAACACCAAATAACGTTGCTGACTACTTTTGCTGGTTAAAACATCACCATCTAAGCGTTTAGCTTCTTCAGCAAACCAACGAATAAAACTATTAGCGTAGGCGATTTCACTTTTGGACTCTTTAATGGGTTTGCCTTGCTCTAACGTCATGATGGTTGCTAAATCGTCGCAATTATCATCAATCAGCTTTGCCCATTGCTGTAAAATTTGACTGCGCTGATGAGTGCTTTGGTTCGCCCAAGATTTTTGACTGGCTTTGGCATACCCAATGGCTTTTTGCACATCATGACTGGATAATGCAGGAACGCTGCCTAAAAATTGACCATCAAAAGGATTATGAACAGCGATGACATTTCCAGTGCTGGTTTGCCATTTGCCATTAATCAAACAGGCTTGTTGAAATAAAGCGGTATTTTGTAATAAAGTCATCATGACGCGTACCTAAATTAAATACTGAAGTTTGTTTAGTATATTGCCTTTAGATTATAACAAATTTCTTATTTGTAATGATGATTTTAAAATAGTGATTTAAAAATAATAGGTTAAAATAAACTTCATAAAAAAGACATGGTTAATTATGATTAACCATGCCTGATATTTTATTGAATCAACATTAAAAAAAGCAATTTATCTAAAAATGACTGAAACAATATTAATCTTTAAAATTATTAAACTGCAAAGGCACTCCAAACGATTTTTCTTTTAAAAATGCCATAACTGCTTGCAGATTATCTTTTTTCTTGTCATTAACGCGAATTTTATCGCCTTGAATGCTAACCGAAGCCTTTAAGTCGGATTCTTTAATGGCTTTGGCAATCTTTTTGGCACTGTCGCTGTCTAGACCATCTTTTAATTTAATCAGCTGTTTTGTGCTTTTTCCCGAAGCTGTCTTGTCTTCTGGTTCTAAAGATTGTAAATCTACACCACGTTTAATTAATTGTTTTTCAAAAATTGCGTATACATTTTCTGCTTGCAATTCATTATCAGCGGTAATAGTAACGGTTTTATTTTTTTCATTTAATTCAACATGAATGTCACTACCTTTAAAATCAAAACGTGTGGCAATCTCTTTTTGAGTGTTGCCAATGGCGTTTTTAACTTCTATTAATTGCAGTTCTGAAACAATATCAAATGAAGGCATATAATTTCCTTAAAAAACAATTTTCATAAAATAATCATTCATTGTTGTCATTTTCATCAGTTTGACCATGTTGCTCAATCAGCATTGAGGTGTGATTAAAAATATGACAAAAAAGTTCAGCGGTTTTTTGAGTATCATACAAAGCAGAATGGGCATTGTTATTATCAAAATCAATCCCCGCCAAAATGCACGCTCGAGCCAAAACCGTATGCCCTAAAGCCAGCGCTGAAAGACTTGCGGTATCAAGCACGCTAAAGGTATGAAATGGTGAGTGATTTTTGCTATTGGTGCGAGTAATAGCGGCATTGACAAAACCTAAATCAAAATGCGCATTATGCCCAACTAAAATACACTGACGACAGCCATGCTGTTTTTTGAGCTCTTTTAGCGTTTTAAAAATTCGGCGCAAAGCTTTTTTTTCATCTTCAGCAATGGCTTTGCGAAATGGGCTGTTTGGGTTGATTCCTGTAAATTCCAAAGAAGATTTTTCAAGATTTGCCCCAACAAAAGGCTCAATATGAGCATTTAGAGCCTCACCTTGATACAGCTTGCCTTCTTCATTCATTAAAATTGGCACGCAAGCAATTTCAAGTAAGGCATCCGTGCTAGCGTTAAATCCTGCAGTTTCTACATCCACCACTACAGGCATAAATCCGCGAAATCGTTCTGCAAGTGATGTTTTTGATGGCGTGTTAGGCTGGGTCATTGTATGCTCCAAGACAGCGTTTGACCTGCCAAAAGTGGTGTTAAAGTTTTTCCGTCAAGATAAGGATAATTTTGAGGAACAATTTGTTCTTGCTTAACCAGTGTAATGGTGCCGGTATTGATGGGGAATCCATAAAATTCTGCTCCAAAGCGACTGGCAAAATTTTCAAGTTTGTCCAAAGCATGAACGCTTTCAAATGCTTGAGCGTAAAGTGGTAGCGCATGAACTGCCGAATAACAACCAGCACAGCCGCAAGATGCTTCTTTGGTATGAGTGGCATGTGGGGCTGAATCTGTGCCTAAAAAAAACTTACGATTGCCTGATGTGGCAACTTCCAGCAACCTTTTTTGGTGTTCGCTGCGTTTTAAGATGGGTAGGCAGTAAAAATGGGGTTTGATGCCACCAACCAACAAATCATTACGATTAAATAATAAATGTTGTGGGGTAATTGTAGCAGCAACATTGTCTTTTTGTGCCAAACAAAAATCAGCGGCATCTTTGGTGGTGATGTGTTCCATAACGATTTTTAAATCGGGAAAATGCTTGATAATTTTGTTTAAAATTTCATCTAAAAAACGTTTTTCACGGTCAAAAATATCCACATCATTATGAGTAACTTCACCATGCGCCAAAAGTGGCAGTTCATACTTTTGCATGGCTTCAAAAACATCACTGCGACCTAAGATGTCTGTAACCCCATCGTTTGAGTTGGTGGTCGCGCCTGCTGGATATAGTTTCACGGCTGAAACAATCCCAGACTCTTTTGCTTGTTTGATGTCAATTGCACTAGTGTGGTCAGTTAAATAAAGTACCATGCGTGGATCAAAGGTTTGCTTGCGTTCGTCTTGAATACTACTTTGATGAAGCGCGTTTAAAATACGAGCGCGATAAGCTTTGGCATCCGCTGCTGTTTTAACCGCTGGGATTAAGTTTGGCATGCAAATCACGCGATTAAAACTTTGAGCGGCATGGGGAACAGTGGTTGATAATGCGTCATTATCACGCAAATGAATGTGCCAATCGTCAGGCTGAATGATGGTTAGACTGGTCATGAGTTGCTCGGGATAAAATGTCTATTATTTAGGGTAAACGGTATTTTGTCAAGTTTTGACAAGCTGGGCAAAGTGATTATTTGTAAAAGGATGATTTTAGAAGAAATTGCATAAATAAATTGGTTTTATCTTATGATTGGTTTACAATCTATCAAATCATTTTAAATAACAATAGGTGTTTTTTTTGCAATATTTTGACAGACATGGATATTTATGATGTGGTTGACCCTGACGACTTAGAGGAGTTTCGTTTACTTGTGCATTCAGCAGGCGCCAATGAGCTTTTGGTGGTTGCAGGTAGCCGAAATAAACCGAATGCTAAATATTTTGTTGGTACAGGTAAAGCTGAAGAAATCGCTGAAAAGGTAGCCGAGTTACAAGCTGATATTGTGATTTTCAATCATAATTTAAGTCCAAGTCAAGAACGAAATCTGGAAAGTTTATTAAAATGCCGAGTGCTTGACCGTACTGGATTGATTTTGGATATTTTTGCTCAGCGTGCCAGAACGTATGAAGGAAAATTACAAGTAGAGCTTGCCCAGCTGAATCATCTGTCCACGCGTCTTGTGCGCGGCTGGACTCATTTGGAGCGACAAAAAGGCGGTATTGGACTTCGTGGTCCGGGTGAAACTCAGTTAGAAACCGATAGACGACTTTTGCAAATTCGGGTAGGGCAGCTAAAAACCAAACTTGCCAAAGTTAAACAAACCCGCCAGCAAGGGCGCAGTCGTCGCCAAAAGTCGGATATACCAACGATTTCTTTGGTTGGTTATACCAATGCAGGCAAATCAACCTTATTTAATCGTTTGACTGATGAAACGATTTATGCAGCTAATCAATTGTTTGCAACGCTTGACCCAACATTACGCCGAGTAAACTGGTCAGGTGTGGGTAATGTGGTTTTGGCAGATACGGTTGGGTTTGTGCGTCATTTACCTCATGAGCTGGTGGAAAGTTTTCATGCTACGTTAGAAGAAACGTTACAAGCCGATTTATTATTGCATGTGATTGATGCATCCAGTGAAGACATGCACGCTCAAATTGCTGCAGTTAATGATGTGTTGCAACAAATTAAAGCCGATGCCCCTGTACTTTTGGTTTATAACAAAATTGATAAAAGTGGTGAAACGCCTGCAATCTATTACCAAAATCCCAACCTTCCAAGTCGGGTTTATGTATCTGCTAAAGATGGATTAGGTATTGATAAGCTGATTTATGCTGTTGGTGAGCTGTTAAGCGGCAGACTTGCTACCTACCATTTAACATTGCCTTATGATGCAGGCAAACTTAAAAATGCACTGCATGAACTTGGGGTTATTCAAAAAAGCGATTATGATGAGACAGGGCATGAGTGTTTAACCGTTGTTCTGGCAAACGATACTTTAAAAACATTATTGGGCAAATATCAAATTAACCCTTTTGATGTTCTATCGCCTCACGAAGCCAAAACGATGTTACCTGTTTTGGAAGATTTTGAAAAATAAACTAATTTTGTTCAGCTATTACCAGTTTTTCTAGCCGTTCCAGAGCTTTGATAACATCTTGCTTGTATTGAGCGGATTTTATCCAAGCAGGCAGGCGTGCAAAGTAACTGCTATTACTGGTTTGGATTAAACGTTCACGCAAATCGGTGGTGATGTATTTTTTGAATTCTTTTAAATGAGCAGGATTGTACACACAAATAACCCCGCGTCTTGTGGGTGTTTGTAAATACAATGAAAAACCATAAACAGTAAGGGTTATATCGTTAGGATAATATTGAACCACATCACAGCGATGAATGGTAAAATGGGACGTTTTTTGACAAATAGGGCAGGTAATGGGTAAGGTTTCAGGAACAGTAATTTGATTTTTGGGCAGTGTTTTTTTTAACAGCAGCTGATTTCCACAGTAATGACAACGCTCCCGATGGCGAACTTCTTGTTTTTGTATATCGCCAACATAGGTTGGATTGGTGTGGGTGTCAAATACAAACCCACAAGAGCAGTGTACAATACAAGTAATGTGATGGCATTTTTGACAACGAGTTCTTTTATATTCTGTTTTTTGGTGACATCTTGGGCAATGTACCCACAAAACATCCAAAAATTGCCAATCCATCTGACCTGTATCTAAATGTCGTTTTGGTAACGTCATATTTTCTCTTCATTATCAATTATTTTAATCATTTTACTAAAAAATAGCGAACATTTCCATCTTGTTACTTTTTAACTTTTTTACCATCGTGTTACTATGGCATTTACCGTTACAAAAAAACTGACCACTCAATTAAAATAAGGGAGAAAACCATGAAACCTGCTTATCACTCACCAAGTTTTTGGTTTGGCATGCTGGCAACGGTCATTATTGTGGTAACGGTGCGTGAAACAGCTTTGTATGTTTGTACTCTTTTAAAAATGCCAACCGCTGCAAATATTGTTGGACTGGTTACGTTGTTTTTGATATTAATGATGTATCGTTTTGTCAAAGGCGGATTGCCTTCATGGTTGAGTTATTCGGCTGGTTTATTATTGGTGGATAGCGGTTTTGCCTTTTTGCCTGTGTCAGCGGGGGCAGGTATTTTAATGTTTGGACTGGGTTTAGAATTTTGGGCGGTGTCTTTAACAATTATAATCAGCGTTGTATTGCCACTTTGGTTTATGGCAAAACTTGCTCAAGCATGGCTTGTTAATGAAAAAAATCCTTAAAAAATAAAAAGATAGCCAGTAACTACAATTACAGCCATCAAAAAAGGAAATGGATATGCAAAATATAATAACTCAAATTGATAGTATGTTAATGATAATGGCATTTGCAATCACATTGATTGCTCATATAGGTGCAAAATATGTGCTGCGTTATCTTAACCGCTACATTCGTGGCATACCGATGATTATCATTGCAATTTGTTTGACGCTGTTTTTATTGTTTGTAGTACAAGTGCCTTATCAAACCTATTACGCTAATGCCAAACCAGTTTTTGACCGTTTGTTGGGATATAGCACGGTCTTATTGGCAGTGCCTTTGGCAGGTATGGATTTTAAAGGTTTGCCTATCAAAAAATTATCCGCAATTGTGATTTTAGCCAGTATTATTGGGGCAGTCTTGCCGATGTCTTTGGCGTATGTTTTTGGACTAAGTTACGATACCTTTTTGGCGTTTGCAACTCGCTCTGTAACCACGCCTGTAGGCTTATCCATCGCACAAATTATCAATGCGCCATTGGTGATGGCAAACTTAATCATTATTGTATCAGGTATTTTGGGGGCAGGTATTTGTCGATTGCTTTTTTTGAATATAGAGGATGATAGAGCAAAGGGGCTATCTTTAGGATTGGTAGCTCATGCGATTGGTACGGTAGAAGCTTGGCAAATTAGCCCAGTAGCAGGACGCTATGCAGCGTTTGGATTGGCAATTAATGGACTGGTTACGGCAGTGTGGTTGCCAGTAGTTATTATATGGATTTTTTAGAGTTTATTTCTGCTAATTTGATAGTTGGTCATTTACATAATCATAAAAGAGTTTGAAAATATAGCAAAATATCTTTATTAATACTTTACATTTTTAATGTAATGATATAACATACCTTCCAATTTTTTACTGGGATAAAAGTTGGAAGTAGTATGAATCATAGTTATAAGGCGTTATATGCGTCATTATTTTTGATGGGATTTGCCAGCGAATCACTTGCACAAACAGAGGTTATACAAACTGACTCGGTATTAACTGATACAGTATTAACGAACACAGCAGGTGAAATGCAAGCACAAGCATCAGATAATACCGAACAAAATTTTGTACGTTTACAAGATGTATTCATCACCGTAGAAAGAAAAAAAATGCATGGTAGCCTGTTACAGGGCAAAATGGGCGTTAGCGAAAAAATCATTGATAAAGACGTGCTAAAACAGCGCGGCGTAAATTTGGGCGATGCTTTATCTGATGAGTTGGGTATTCATGCTAGCAATTTTGGTGGCGGTTCATCTGCTCCCGTGATTCGCGGACAAGAAGGTAAGCGTATTAAAATCCTAAACAGTGGTAGCGATGTATTAGATATGTCAGCTATGTCGCCTGACCATGCGGTAACAGTAGATAGTATGCTGGCAAACCAAGTAGAGGTTGCTCCACGCAAAACCTC
>CAKAQU010000055.1 GCA_916720335.1 uncultured Moraxella sp.
CATGTTTTAGTAAGTTCAGGCATTTTTTCTCTATTTTTTGTCAGCGAAAATGTCAGAAGTTTTATATTTAAAATCAGTATCTTATACGAATTTTACTAAAAATAATGTCAGAAATTTTGTCATAATATCATGAAAGGGGTAATGACGTAAATAAAATGAGCGCAGGCGTGTTATTCATGCTGCCCTAACTTTTAATTTTGCGGCCTCAAGTATTTGGCTGGGGTGCGGTCATTTGAGATAAAACCTTAAAAATTTTTTACCACCCTATGGGTTATTGATTAAAACTGGTGTTTCATAATATCAAGGCGTATTTTACCCGTTGTTTAACTGATTTAGTTGTAAATGATACGGTTGCCAATCATACATTATTGTTAAATTGCATTAGGTAAAATCCTCAATACTTTCTGTAAGTTTTAACAGTTCCAGCATTTCAGGCGTGGGGGTGGCGAATTATCTAAAATATCTTTAATAAGCATTTTATCTTGATTATTATCAACCAGCCAAACGCTTTGTAATTTTTGGCTTGCCTTTAAAAGTTCCAATGATTTTTGATACATAGTGGTTAAAATAAAATGGCTCATACTTACCCCCATTTGTTGACTTGTTTATTCAATTAGGGCTTTTGCTTGCGGGGTGGTTCTTAAGCTGATTCTTTCAGTTGCTGACTTAATATTTCCTTTTGTATGTTCGTAAGGCATACAAATTATAACATCATCTTAGTATGCCTTGAATAGTCTCATATGCCACATTTCATCATCATTTGTAAATTTTTAAGATGAGCAAACAAAACCATTAATTAATTTTATAAATCATAAGATTAAAATTCAATCATTTTTAGACATAAAAATGCTACATTTGTAAATAAACATAGCATTTAAATTAGATTAATAATTAATCAAATGGAATGTCATTTACTGCATCAGGTTTTAGGTAATTTTTCCATATGGGGATAAATTGGCTTTTCTAAATTTAATATATTTATTATTTTTTATAATAAATTAATTAAATTATCTCACTTTTTAAAATAATATTTTTTGATACCTTGTTATATACCCAAAAACCCCTATTTTATCGGGAACATCGGGAACATTTTAATAAAATCAATTAAAATCAATATCTTACATTAATTTTATCGGGAACATTTTTAATATCCTATCGGGAACATTTATAATATTTTAATAAAATCAATAAGTTATAAGTATTTTATCAAAAATGTTTTATCGGGAACATCGGGAATATTTTAATAAAAATACTTATTTATTAATAAGTTATAAAAAAATTTATATAGGGAACATTTAACCACGCTTTCTAAATGTTCCCGATAGCAAAAAATAAATCGGGAACACCTAATTAAAATGTTCCCGATAGAATTTTTATAAACTATTGATTTTATTGATTTGTTCCCTATGTTCCCTATGTTCCTCTTATTTTTAGGGTATATGGGGTGTGTCCCAAATCTCAATATCATCATCAATTTGTTTTGGTAAATATTTATTAAATATACTGATGAATTTTGCTAATTCATATCCTTTTGTTGTACTATCACCAAAGCGATATTTTTCAGGTTTGATATTAAATGATTTTAATTTATTGGCAAGCTGGCGGGCAGTTAATGGCTGTCCGTTGTTATAGATTTGCCAATTCATCATTGGGTCATTGTTTAATTTTTCCAATAACTCAACTGAACGCATACGCGGTTGATTGAACACTTCGCGTATATCCATTAGTAGTTGTTCATTTAAACTTAATTCCTTTTCTTGATGGCATAAGGATAAACACGCCTGCAATGCTTCATCATAAACACCTAACACATGGGCTATCTGTAGCAAGATATACCAGTTATCAAAATCACGGTCTGTAATATCAAGCAATGGTATATCTACTGCCTGTACTTTATGGGTATTATCTACCGCCCATCGTTTGATTCTTTGTTGCACTTGGTCGGTATAGGATTTAGTTAGGGTTTTACGATTTAGGCGTTTAATCTTATCATCTTTGCCTTTACGCTTCATATTAAAACGTATTGCACGACTGGCAAACGTACCGTTCATTTCGCCAATGCCACTAAATACTCTTGCACCAAATACGCTGTAATTATCTACTGCTCCGCTTTTATCCATGTTTACACGGGCAATATTACAAGCATGTATTGAATAACCAGCGTTAATTACTGTTAAAAGCTCTTTATTGTCCTTTAGGTAATTATCCACTTCGTCTAATAGTAATGTAGGTTTGTAATATTCCATAATCCGATAAAATACCGCTTGGCTTGGGTTTACTGTTTCATAAGGTTTATTTACCAAACGCCCAAATAAACCCAATAAGGTACTTTTGCCACATGCTTTTTCAGGTGCGGTAATCCATGCAATCGGTAGTATCTCGGCAATATCAGTTAGGTAAGTCATAATCACCCATAACACAAAAGCGACTTTATAAGGTTCTTCAATGCAAATATGTTCATTAATCAACGTATAAAGTTCTTTATATAGGGTTATACCATCTACAAATTCACCACTTGGCGTAATTTCAGGTATAAAATCGCCTTGCTTGCGTTCATTGACTAGGCAGGTTAATTTATCCTTAGGAATGCCAAAATGTTTTGATACTTTGCCTATGGCTAATAATTGTTGTAATTCTGGCAAGCGGGCAAGCTCATCAATGGCTTGTTTTAGTTTTTGTTCTTGTTCAACTAGATTGTCCATATAATCATAATTGGGCGTATCATTGGGGTTGTCTGTGCTGTTTTGGTTTACTGGGGTGATGGTGGGTAAGGCTTGAATCATGTCTTTAATACCATTATCATCTTCGCCGTACTCATACCATGAATAAATATAATCGTAACAATCGCCTTTATCTGCTAAAGGCTGGTTATTGGGTAATAACACACCTGCAATATCCATCACGCTATGACTAATATTAAGCCCATTTAAGGCGGTAATTAGCTCATCTTGCCATTTATGCCCGCTGTCATCATTATCACGCCATAAGATGCAATGACACCCTAATAATGGCGTTAAATCACATTTGCCAATGGTGGTTGCTCCGCCTGTGGTAGTGGCTAATAGCCCAATATCTAATAAAGCATGCACGCATTTTTCACCTTCTACCAAATAAACCGTATCACCTTGATAAATAGGCTGTGGCAGATACAACGGCTTTTGGGTTAAATTTGGTTCGCCTAATTTGTATTTTTGCCCATCAAAATAAAATGGTTTAATCCATTTGCCTTTATCTGTATCAAAACGTACCTTTACAAACAATTCTTTGGGTGTATCATTAATTGACTTTGTGATGTCAAGTTTTGACAAGTTTTGTTCGTCAATTTGTTTTACTGTATCGCTCACGCCTGCGGTGTTGTCCATAGTGGCGTTATTTTGATGATTGCTTGGGTTGGGTGTGTTTGTGCTGTAGTAACGGTAAATAGCGGTTAAATGCTCATCTTTAGCTTGCTTGGCTAGTAACTGCTTATCATGGCTTAATGCCCATTTGATGGCTTTTTGTAAGGCTTCTTCATTAATATTTAGTTGGGTATTTGGATTAGTGTTCATTGTATGCCCCCAATTCAATCATAGCGGTTTGGTAGTTGGTGTTAGTCATTTGCATATAAAAACCAATTAAATTACCTTTGCTGTGGCAGGCGTGGCAGATAAACCCGCCATGTGTAGCATTGATAGATAGGCTTGCATGTTTATCATCATGAAAGGGGCATTTGTGCATACTCCAGCCATTACCTTTTAGTTTAAAACCAAAACGGGCGTATAAATCTATTGGGGCAGGTAGTAAATTTGGGTTAAATGTTCGCTTGTAATTGGGTTTGGCGGCATTATTGCGTTGATTTGCTGTTAATATCGTCTGTAATATGCTATTATTATTCATGTTTTTATTCCTTAGCCCCAATTTACCGTTGGGGCTTTTACTTTATGGATGCATCCAAATTTGGATATATCTAAATTTAAAAAAAGACTTCCTAAGCCCCTAATCATCATCAATTAGGGGTTTTGGTGTTTATGGTTAAGGGTTTTAAATACTAGTTTTAAAACGAATGCTTGTTTTTATGCCACTTTGTGCCTGTTAGTAACTCATTGAGTTGTTCGCTAATAGTGTATGCATAATCATCATAATGATTGGTATAACCGCCAATGGCTCTAAGTAACGATTTTTCGGTTATTTGGACTGGGCGGGTGTCTTGTTGGATAAGCCATATTAGATTAGTAACATCTTCTAAGATTTGGTTAAGCGTTGCTATACAGTCTCTAGCTTCAACAATATCTAAGATAGGGGTGGTGATGGTGTCAGTGATGGGTTTAGTACTCATGCGAATACTCCTAATAGATTTTGAGTTAAACACCCTAAAAATGGGCGGTGTGGTTTCACTCTCGGCTCTATTAGCAACCGCTTTACATATTCGCCTATTGGCTTATTTTGTAATATCAACCACACCATAAAGGGATAATCTACACGTTGGGCGTAGTTTATATATGATGGGTTCACGCCTACACCTTTGGCGGTGTTTAGACGTAAAAAAAGCCAATTTAAACAGTTTGGCGTAACTGCTAATAGAATTTGAGAGAGAACGCCATTATCACTGTTTGGCTGGGGTTTGTGAAGTGATATATTTTCATTAGGAATATGGTTTGATTGAATTGTATTCAATGCACCATTAGGGGATTGTTTAAGCATGGTTATGCTCCTATTGCATTTTGAGTTTGAGAAAACACCTTAAAAAAGGTGATGGGGTTCACTCTCGGTTGCAATAGTAACCGCTCCGCATATTCGCCCATTGGCTTATTTTGCAGTATCACCCCATCATGAGAAGGTAAGCACTTTATATTAATAAAGTTTAAATATGATGGGTTTTTGCCTAAGAATAGACAATAAAAAAGCCAATTTGGGCGGTATGGCGTAACCGCTATTGCATTTTGAGAGAGGACGCCATTATCACCGTTTGGCTGGGGTTTGTGAAGTGATATATTTTCACTACCTAAATGCTTCAAATGAAGTATATTCATTATAAAAACCTTAACTATTAGATAAATAGATAATTTTAATTTGGCTTACACTACATATCATGAAATAAAATCATGTTATAATGCTTCTATGTTCATGATGATTTGTATAACACCCCAAGCAATATTGTTTTGGGGTGTTTTTATGCCCTATTCATCATATTAATATCTGTGTTATAGATACACGATGCAGGCGGGTTATAAGTTATCCAAATAAGATAAGGTAATATTCCTAGTTTAATGTAATGCTATTTTTAATCATTACATCTTTTATTAAATAAAAACCGTGAATAATTAACTACAAACTTCATTACTTTTTACCAGATTTTACCTTATCTTTGCTGAAATTTGGTAATACGATTTACTATAATCTCCGAAAATCTCCAGATGTCATAGCAATTGGAATTATCCAGCTTGGTTTTATAAACTCTACATTACCTAACCATTATCAAAAGAATGTTTGGGCTGGAGAAAATAAGCGGAGAAATCTCCGCTAAATCAAAATTTTTTTATGCACGGGCGGGGGTATGGTGTCCATGTATTGGCGATAGTAATTATTTGCACTCCCCCCGTCTATGGTTATTTCTCCTTTGTGGGCGTTTATTATTTGCATTTGTTGGGTTTTCTATCTTTAGGCTCTAACCAATAGATACTATACTTTTTGCCCTCTGAGGTTTTAACTAGTTCACTTTTTATCGGTTCGCCCTTTGCTCTTAGCTCACTGATACGCTGTGCCAAGGATAAGCACCCAAAATCTTTTAAAGTGGTAAGCGGGCTGATAATCTCGCCTGCGTGTAGTTTTTTCATGATAATTTGTTTATAACTCATATGTTACCCCTGTATGCTATTTAGCCATTGATGAATATCTTTGTTACGCCATACTGTAACGGTAGGCGATAATTTGATGGGTTCGGGAAATCTGCCTTGTTTTACCCATGCCCAAACAGTGCTTTTACTGATGGGTAAAAATGGCAATAATTGATTGATACGGCTGACACCGTCTTTGGGTAGTTCTTGCATGTCTATACTCCTACAAGGTTTTATTTACCGCCTTATTGCGGTTTGTAGGTGTATGATACGGGTTGAAGTAAAATTATATAAGACTAATTAGCCATAAAAAAGGGCTATCTAGTCATTTAGCGATTGCCTCCCTTGATATTGGCATATTATACCTTAGACTAATTAGCCATAAAAAAAGGGCTATCTAGCCCTTAATGTTTATTTGCCCATTTTTCCTATTTCATTGATGCAATCCAGCCATTTAGCGATTGCCTCCCTTGATATTGGCACATTATATCTTTCTGTAAGGTTGCGTAACTGGTCGTTAATTGCTCCTTTCCTAGCATTGTCTTTGTCTTTAACATATCCATGTTCACGTAATAACGCATATAAAAGTTTGCTAATGGTTTTTTGTGAATTGGCGTTTAAGCTTTCCCCTGTTTCTTGCAATTGATTATTTAATTTTTCAATATGTGCTTGTAAATGTGTTATCTCATCATCTTTGTTGCTTGCATCTTGTTTAAGCTCCGTTATTGTTCTATTAAGGCTTTCTAGATTAGGCGGTATTGTTATTCTTTCAACTGGCATATCATTAAACAATTGATTAAAATCTTTAGCTTTTTGGTAAAAGTCCTCAGCTTTCCATAAATAAAGATTTAAATCAAATGGTGAAACAGTTTTAGCCATCGAAACTCTAAGTAATAAAATTTCATTGTAAGATTCTGTTTTATCCGTTGGCTTTGGTGGATAAGTTTCACGCATATAATCATAAAATACTTCAGTAGTGATGGGGTTTGCCAATATTATTTCTTTGTCATTCTTACTTTTTTGATATAAGGATATATCAAATAGGTCGTATTTTCTTAAAATATAACCAACAACTCCTTTATGGTCATTTGCTTGTACTGTCTTACAAATATTATCAATAAATTTTCCAATGGAAATAAATTCGTTTTGCATTTCATACCTTAACCATACCTTAATAAATTAAAGCAGGCGGGCGGTCTAAGGTATGAAAAATAACCGCTGTTTGGGTAATTACTCCTAGCCTGCTAAATCATCATAGCATAATAGGGGGGTATGCTCAATTTTGAGAATACCCAAACTGTAAATGCTTTTGCTGATAATGGGTTAATTTATGGTTGTAAGCTGTTCAAGTGCTGATTTTCAGCTTATCACAAATTTTATTTAGCCCCTTGATGAATGCCTGTGTATCTAAAAAATAGTTGGGATAGGTTTTTTTTAACCTGTTTTTTTACTGGGAATATTCATTTTATTTCTCTAATGATTGTTAGCAACCACAATATATTTACTGTAATGCCTTTAATTCCATCACTTCTACTTTATGAATGGCTAATTCATCCGTTATTTCATGCTCTTTGTATCGCATGGCTTTTAAGAAGCTAATAAATGCCTGTTCGTTGTGGTCGGTCAGGCGTTTGTTTTTATAGGTGCTAAAATTACCCTGTTTAATCTCATCTACGATATCTGCCCATTGGTTCATCATTTTTTGGCGGGCAGGCAATAGGTTTGCTTCGTTATAAGCTCTTACGGTTTTATTGCCTTGCACATGAGATAACTGTAATTCTATGGCTTGTGGGCTGTACTGCATTTCATATAATGCCGTACTTGCCAAGCCTCTAAACCCATGCCCTGTCATCCGTCCTTGATAGCCCATGCGTTTTAAAGCAACTGTAAAGGCATTATTGCTTAATATATCTGCCCGCCTGCTTCTGTTGCTAAAAAACACGTATTCATTATGCAACTGCATTTTTTGAATCTCTTTTAATATTCTAATCACCTGCGGGGCTAATGGTACAACATGAGGTAAGCCGTTTTTCATGCGTTCTTTAGGTATATGCCAAAGACAAGTTTCAAAATCTATTTCTTGCCATCTCATACCTCTAAGCTCACTTGTACGTACAAAAGTATAACAAAGCACATAAAAGCCATATTTGGTTAATGGTTCACTGTTGCAATTATCAATATCTGCTAATAGACGTGGTAACTGGCTAATGGGTATGCGGGGGTAATGTGTGGCTTTATGTTCTACTAGGTTTTTATGAATGCTTTTAGGTATTGGGTTTGCTAGGTTTTCAGCTAATCCCTTTTCAATAGCATAATCATAAATGGCATTAATCCAAGTAACTATTCTATGGGCAGTGCTGGTTTTACCAATCACGGCTAAGCGGTCATGTATGGCAATAATATCGGCTAGGCGGATTTGATAAATATCTTTTTCACCAATCATTGGGTAAATGTGGTTTTGATAGCCTGCTTTATCCCGTTTAAAGGTGCTGGCTTTAATCCTTTGTTGTTGGTTGGCTAGCCATTGATGAGCAAACACATCAAAACGGGTATCATTTTTTTGTATTTTTGCTTCTTTGGCGTGTTCTTTGGGGTCTATACCCTGTTCAAGCAGGGATTTAATTTTTTGGTTTTTTAGGCGTGCTTGGGCAAGGGTTAAGGCTGGGTATTTACCTAATGTGATTTCTTTTTGTTTGCCTTGATGACGGTAAACAGATAAAAATACTTTCGTTCCTGTGTGTCTAACAAACAACCATAAGCCATTACCATCACTGATTTTATCAGGTTGGTTTGGTTTGCATTTATCAGATGGTTGTAAGCGTTTAATGGCGGTATCTGTAAGGCTCATTGCTGGTATATTTTGAAAGTGAACTGATATACCAGCAAATATACCAGCGTTTTTATTGGATTACAACGGATAATAACAGACTATTAAAGACAACAAAAACCATCAAACCCAATAAAATAAAGGGCTATCGTACGATGACGGACAGCCCTAGATTGTTGTTTGGTCGGAGTGGCGGGATTCGAACTCGCGACCCCTTGCACCCCATGCAAGTGCGCTACCAAGCTGCGCTACACCCCGAATAAACCGATATTGTAGCGTATTTTACGGATTTTGCAAGTCTTTTTGTAAATTTTCTTTTTGAATTCAAATTTTAACCTAGCGCCTGTAATAATCTTTGATGAATGTTTTCAAAACCACCATTAGACATGATAATGATAGCATCGCCAGTCTGAGTATGCTGTTTTAGATGGTCTAAAATATCTTCAATGCTGCCCAAAACCAGCTGATTTTGGGTGTTGCCAATCGCTTCTTTTAACCCCCAAGTAAGCGTTTTTGGTTCATACCAAATCACAAAATCTGCCAAACTTGCTGATGGCGCTAATTGGCTTTTGTGACTGCCTAATTTCATGGTATTAGAACGCGGTTCTATTACTGCCCAAACTCGCCGACTCGTTAAACGTTTTTTTGCGCCATCAAGTGTGGTTTCAATAGCGGTTGGGTGATGAGCAAAATCATCAAATACTAAAATATCGTTGACATCACCAATCAGTTCCATACGTCGTTTAATACCTGCAAAATTTGATAGGGCTTCACAGGTTTTTTCTACAGATACGCCCACATGATAAGCTGCTGCCACCGCAACCAAGGCATTATAAACGTTGTGGCGACCGCTCATGTTCCAGTTTACCGTTGCACAAGACTCTTGATATTGAATTTTAAAGACACTACCATCATCACTTTGTAGGATTGCTTGCCAATCAGTATCAGTTTGTTCGCCATCGTTATAAACGCCTGTTCTCCAAACTGGTGTCCACGCTCCCATCTCGAGCGTTTCTTCCAAACTTTTGGTGTGATGTGGCATGATGATTTGACCATTTTGGGGAATCATGCGAATCATGTGATGAAATTGAGTTTGGATTGCCTTTAAATCTGCAAAAATATCAGCGTGGTCATATTCTAAATTATTTAAAATTGCTGTACGTGGACGATAATGAACAAATTTTGAGCGTTTATCAAAAAATGCTGAATCGTATTCATCAGCTTCTATCACAAAATATTTTTCACCTAAATGTGAACTGTGACTAAAAGCCTGTTTTAGATGCTTATCATCAGTATTAACCAGTGGTACGCCACCAATTAAAAAGCCTGCATCAATCCCTGCATATTGTAAAATCCAAGCCAGCATTGTCGTGGTTGTAGTTTTGCCATGGGTGCCAGCTACTGCTAGAACATGACGTTCTTTTAAAATAATTTCATATAAAAACTGTGGACCAGACGTGTAATTCATGCCATGATTTAACATGTATTCGACGGCAGGCATCCCCCGTTTGCAAGCATTTCCCACCACCACCAAATCTGGTGCTGGTTGTAGATGTTCAGCTAGATAGCCTTCCCAAATTTCCACACCAGCATTTTGTAATTGGGTGCTCATTGGAGGGTAAATATTGGTATCAGAGCCAGTGACTTGATAGCCTAAATCTCGCGCAAGTAGCGCCAAAGAGCCCATAAAAGTACCACAGATACCTAAAATATGTATGTGCATGATTTACCTTATTTATTAATGTATGAACACACAAAACTACACACAAAGCGTGGTCATGTGTTGCCTTTGTAAAAGATTGCCCTTTAAAAAATTAAATTATACTGCTAAAACATGCAGCTTTAACAAATCAACCTTTTCTTTGATGAATTTATTTTTCGTTTTTAATGATTTTTTTAAACATAAAAATCAATACGACAACTAAAAATGCAAACATCAAAAGTGTCATTTCTGGAATACTAACACCAAAAAGCGACCAATCAATTACTGCGCATTCGCCCGAGCCTTTTAGAACTTCTTGAAAAACCTGCAAAATTGGCAGTGTTTCCACCCAATAATTCAAACCTGGTCCGCACGCTGGCACTTCATCAGCTGGAAGATGTTGCAGCCACACATGGCGACCTGCCACAAATAACCCCCAAACTGCTCCAACCATAGCCCCTAACCATAACAGA
>CAKAQU010000056.1 GCA_916720335.1 uncultured Moraxella sp.
ACTTCTCATGATTTTGATAAAGGAGATATTGAGCAATTTTTATATATTGATGGTCATATGACTCATGCGAGTATTTTGCCACGTTTGGCTGGGGAATTTCATGGTTCTGGCTGTTCTTTAGCAAGCTTTATTGCTGGCAGATTGGCAGTTGGTGATGATTTGGTGCAAGCGATAAAAAATGCTGATAAATGGATACAAGGCGTCCTCAAAAATGCAGATGCGCCCCATCCTGATAACCCAAAGGCGCAACTGATTCCTAAACGGTTTTGATGATAAATCAAATACATTTCTTTGGTAGCATTTACTTACATCAATTGCTGTAATATATTTGCGCCTACAACTTCAATTATGGTTTCAATCAACCCAAGCGCCAATAGCGCCACCAAAGTGGAAAGATCAATCATACCCAAATTTGGGGTAAAACGGCGAAATGGCGCAATGATTGGTTCAGCCATTTCCATAATAATTTCCATTGCAGGGTGAATTTTATTACTCAATAAAATCACCCAGCTTAAAATCACGCCTGCAAATACGGTGTATTTTAACGCTGTTACCAACATCAAAATTGCTTGCAATGTGCCACGAAAAAACAATACTAATGGGGTTAAATGTTCGCCATGTATGCCAGCCAATCCAGCGATTTTAATGTAAGTTAGAAGCAGCAGAAGTATAATCGCTGACAAACTAATACGCCCGCCCGCTAAATCAGGAAAAATTCTTTGAAATACCGTAACTACCGCTGAAATCCCATAAGTGGCTTTAGAATAAGGGTGTTTTGGGTCAATTTGAGCGAATTGAAACATAAAACGAATAAAAATAATCAACATCGCCAAATTGACGACCATCATAAAAATAACGGTTAAAGGGCTATTTATCATCACTATATCAATTTATTATCTATTTGAATTTTACTAAGCTGACATCACTTGGCGAGTTCTTGGCTACGATTAACGCAAGCCTGCATGGCATTATCCACAATTTTTGCAAAATTTTGCGCCTCAAACGCATCAATCGCTGCTTGAGTAGTGCCACCCTTAGAAGTTACTTTTTGACGTAAAACTGCCAAATCATCATCTTTTGCTAAAAATCCCGCTCCAATCAAACTTTGGACGGCTAACAATTTTGCTGTTTGTTCGTCCAAACCCAATTGAACAGCTTTTTCTACCATCGCTTCTAACATATAAAAAAAGTAAGCAGGTGATGACCCAGAAACAGCAGTCACGACATGTAAAAGTGTTTCATCATTTACCCACACTGCAATACCACAACTTTGCAAAATTGCGGCTGCTTGAGCTTTATATTCAGCACTGACTTTATTAAATGCAAACAGTCCCGTTGCTCCCACACCAATACTCGCAGGTAAATTTGGCATACAGCGAACAATCGTATCACTATTAAATAATTCACTTAAACGCTGAGTTGATACACCTGCTAAAATTGATACAATCAATTTATCTGCTATATAAGGGGCAATATCTTCAGCCACACTTTCAACAACTTGTGGTTTAATCGCCAAAACGACAATATCAGCTGCGGTTAAGATTTTGGGAGCATCGCTGGGCAATACCATCTCAACGCCCTTTTGAGCAAATGCATCCCGTTTTTTGATATCAGGGTCAGATACCTGAATCACCAATCCCAAATGATGCGTTTGATTTGCCAATAATAAACCATCAATGATGGCATTTGCCATATTGCCGCCACCAATAAATACAATGGTTTTACCACACAGGGTATGAAAATTGTTCATTTTTATCCTTATAGTGCTGTCAATTGACCCAGCAGTTTTGATTTATCCAACAAAAAATAATGGGATACTTCTGATTTTTCCAGTTGCCATAAATGAAAAACACTGATTAAATACAATGGTTTATCCTGATGGCAAATCAGCCACAAATTATCTCTTAACCAACTAGGAATTTTTAGAGTTTGGTATAATTTTTTTCCAGATAATTGCCTATTTATAATAGCTTGATTGGCTGTATGCTGATGATACTGGATTTTATCAGTTTTTTGAAGTGGACGAACGTTTATATTTTTTGGTAATGATAGCCAAAAAATCAGTTCATCGCTTAGTTTTAATACAGTTTGATGATTTTGGTTTGTAACCGCACATGGCGGAAATTGCAATAAATCCCAAACTGCATGATGATAGCGGTATAACCGATTTTGATAACGGCATACAATAAACGCATTCTTTTTACCCTGCCAAAAAATCTGGGTTTGATGGTCTGGGTTTTGCCGATAAATCAGTTCTAAAATATCCAAAACCAACTGATGATTGGGCGGCAAAACCTCATCGCCTTGCAGCCATTGATGAACCAATGTTTTTTGAATGGTTTTATCCAAACCTTTGA
Source organism: uncultured Moraxella sp. (assembly GCA_916720335.1). Taxonomy (GTDB): domain Bacteria; phylum Pseudomonadota; class Gammaproteobacteria; order Pseudomonadales; family Moraxellaceae; genus Moraxella. The sequence continues at coordinate 2,358 of CAKAQU010000056.1, forward strand.
TTTTATCAATATCTAAAACGCTTTGATAAGGTGGCACAGTTAAGGTTTGTATCAAACAATCTTGAATATGTTGTGTGATTGTTTGTTTTACAATCAAATCAGCTTCGGTTAAATGTTGGCTTGCTCTTGCAATATTTTGCACCGTTTTTGGGTTTAGCTGGTTTAAAATTGGCATAATTTTTGTGCGAATGATACTGCGCAAATTTTCGCCCGTTTCATTGGTTGGGTCATCAACAAAAGGCAACTGATAAAATTGCGCAAAATCACTTATCTCATCTCGACTGATGGTCAAAAATGGGCGATATAATATGATTTTTTTACCATTAATGCTTTTTTCTTGGTATTTTTTAATGCCACCAAGACCAGATGCACCTGCGCCGTTTATCAATCGCATAAGCACAGTTTCAGCTTGGTCATTTTGATGATGCGCTAGCAACAAAACATCATTATCGCCCATCAAATTTGCCATTGCCATATAACGCCCATCACGAGCAGCGGTTTCAGTTTTTTTATCCAAAGAGATGGGCAAAATATGGCAAGTAAACCCTAAGTCTTGTGACCAAGTTTTTACCAGATTTGCCCAATCATCATTGGCTTTTTGCATGCCATGATGAACATGAAGCAGCGTTGGCAATGTTTGTAATTCACCCTTTTGATGCAATAAATAGCAAGCAAAAGCCAGTGATAATGAATCACGCCCACCACTGCACGCCAAAAACAACTGATTGGAAAAAACTGGTAAATCAGACAATACAGATAAAATTTTATCGACCAATTTCAATGGGCTATCCGTTACCTAAGACCAAATTTACGTTTTTTATCCAGCTCACTTAGTACCACTTGAATGTCATCAGCATCTAATTTGGCAGAATGACGAAGTAGCTGCATCATATCAGGATTTAAGACAAACTTAGCGTGCTGGGCAATCTCATCAATGCGTTCATCAAAATTAATCAAGCCATTTTCATCAATTTGGATATAACCCATACGTTGTAGCGTACCCAAAAAGCCTGTAAATAACGCCTTATCAAACATATCTGGCAAATCATCAGCGTACAGTAGGCTTACTCGTTGACCCAAGACATGACATAAATTAACAACCTGTTCGCTATTTAAACGCCCACTGCCTTGTTCAGATAATAACGTCAATGCCATAAAATAACGTTCAAGGCTTTGCTGGGCAGGACTTGCCAAAACCAAAAGCTGTTGATAAGATTCTGAGTTACTCTCTGGCGTACTCACCACGCCTTCACCCAAATCAACAAGTACTTGCTCACTGATTAATATTTGTACAATTTGACTGACAACCTGAGTAATATTTCTTTGAGCATATTTCAAAAACAATTCGGTTTGTAAAAATGGGTATAAAAGTTTGGTAATACTGTCTAATTTATCTTGATAGATACGTCCATTTCTTTGCACAAGCGATGCAATAAAACTTGCCAAAATAAACACATGCAAAATATTGTTTCTAAAATAACTCAAAAGCGGGGCTTGTTTATCAGCTACTTTAATCATATCACCTAAAATATGCGCTGTACGGTCAATCAGTTTTAATTTTTCACCATACGCCAAAATCTCTGATGGCTTCATATCTGTGATGAATGTATCTTTATCATAAGGTAAAGCCTGAGCGATGCGCTGATACAAACCAATCTGTTCAATACATTGAGCCTGACCAATGGCAGATTTTGGCGTGGATAGTAGCACCAAAGCCAATAAAGACACGGGATTAACAACCGCAGCTTTATTGATATTTTGCATGACTTTTACGCCAATATTTTGAATCATTATTTGAGATTTTTGGATATTTTGAGTGCTGTTATCTTGAGCATGAACCGAAAATTTTTCCATAAATCGGTCAAGCATCAATGGCTCGCCAAATGATAAATGCACTGTGCCAAAAATTCGTTCAATTTTTTTAGCAGTTTTTAATAGACTTAATAAATTTTCGCTTTCTTTGGGCTTGCCTTTTAACTCGCCAACGTAAGTTGCCCCTTCCATAATACGTTCATAACTGATGTAGGTTGGAATAAAAACTACAGGTTTGGCAGGTTCACGTAAATAACTGTTTACAGTCATTGCCAGCATGCCTAGTTTTGGGGGCAAAAGCCGTCCTGAACGTGAGCGACCACCTTCTACAAAATATTCAATTGGCAAAGAACGCTGCATCAAGGTATGAACGTATTCTTTGAATACTGTGCTATACAAAGCATTGCCTTTAAAACTGCGACGCATAAAAAATGCTCCGCCATTTCGTAAAATCTCACCAACAATTGGAATGTTAAGATTCTCGCCTGCTGCCACAAGTGGCATACGCAATCCGCGTTTGTAAATTACATAAGAAAGCAATAAATAATCAATATGACTGCGATGACACGGCACATAAACAATTTGATAATCAGGTGCTAATGTACGCACGCGTTCAAAGTGGCGAACTTCTACGCCATCATAAAGTTTTGTCCATAGCCAAGTTAGAAAATGGTCAAAAAATCGCACCACTGAATGCGAGTAATCACTGGTAATCTCACCAACATAACCTGCTGCTTCTTTTTTAACAACATTGATGGGTTTGCCCGTTTCTTGCGATTCTTTTTCGATGGCGGCTTGTACGGTTGGTGAGGTTAAGATTTTTCCTGTTACATTACGCTTATCTGATAAATCAGGTCCAATAATGCTAGTTCGCTGTTTATCCAAATAACCTTTGAGTCGTATGCTAATTGCCTCAGCCAGATGAGCTTTGGTGATGGGTGTATCGCCTTGATAATTGGCTTTTGCATCTTGTATCAAAACCGATAAATCCTTTGCGGTGGTCATCTGAATCACCGTATCGCGACCCATCACGCCAATATTAAACAGTTGTTTACCAATACCCGGCGTATTCCATTCATCCGCTAGCAATAAATGAAACAGGGAATCTTCCTTGCTAGGTGCTCTGCCCCATAAAATAGTAACTGGCACCAGACGAATTTTTAGCTCTGGATTATCCAAACATGCTCCAACCAAACGTTCAAGTCGTGGTGAAACCACGCCTTCTGAAGTGTTTTTATATTTTAAAAAAATAATGGATGCACTCTCATGCAGTTGGGCGATATTTTGAGTAGCTAAGGCTTGTGGTAGCCCAAGTTCACGAGTTTTAACATCCACCAAAAGCGTATTGGAACGCGAATATTCACGCAGCACATAAAACGTTGGCACGCCATCATCTAATTTGGGCACTTCACCCAACACTTGCGCCTTGACTGCAAGTGCTAATCCCCTTCCTGATAACTGACGATAAAAAGCCAATAATTGAGCATTGGCTGAATGAGAAGGTTCGGTCTTTTTTGCGGTTTTTGTAAAGGGCTTGGTGATTAATTCAGATAGGCTATTTAATTTCATAGGTGGGGTTTGTATCTAAAAATAGGGGCTATTTTAGCATTTTTTTTAGTAAATTTTTTGAAAAAAAATGTCGCAATATTTTACAAATTTTCCAAAATGGTTTTTATGGGGAAAACTTGCAATTTATTGGGCAAATGATAAACTTAAAAAACATTTATTTAATAGCGTTAAAACTTATGCCTAATACTTCCAATCAAATTTTAATCAATGACTTACTTAAAACCTTAGATTTACAACAAACCGCCCCCAATGTTTTTGTTGGTGAGAGTTTTGATTATGTTGGTAAACGTGTTTTTGGTGGACAAGTTCTTGCTCAGGCGCTTATGGCAGGTGCAAAAACTTTAGATACTGACAAACCGTGTCATTCGTTACATGGTTATTTTTTACGCGGTGGTGATATTCGTTACCCTGTAGAATACCAAGTCAGACGGCTTAGAGATGGCAAAAGTCTGTCTGCTCGTGAAATTGTTGCGGTTCAGTATATTGGCGATGATAGAAAAGAACAGGTGATTTTTTCTATGATTGCATCGTTTTCATTTCCAGAAAACGGGTTGGACTACCAAGAAACCATGCCAGACTATCCGCTCGCTGAAAGCCTAAAAAATGAACAAAGTCTAAAAGACGACTATGTTGGCAAAATTCCAGATGCACTCAAACAGCGATTTATGCGAAAACGGCATGTGGAAATTCGTCCAGTAAATCCAAGAGACCCTGTACACCCAAAGCCCACCAAGCCCCATCAAACCAACTGGTTACGCATCCATGAGCTTGCAAACCAGCCGTTGGCAGTTCACCAAGCGCTATTAGCCTTTGCATCAGATTATTATCTAGTGGGCACAGGACTCATGGCTCATGGGGTGAGTTTTTTATCACCAAACCTTCAAATTGCCAGCATTGACCATAGTATGCATTTTCATCGTTCATTTGATATTGGGCAGTGGCTGCTTTATGACATGTGGTGTGATACTACAAGCCATGCTAAAAGTCTTAATCATGGGCAATTTTGGCAAGATGGTAAATTGGTTGCCACTACCCAGCAAGAAGGTTTGATGCGCGTTTTGGAAAATGATTAAATTGACTTAAGTCAAGTTTGATTACAAAATCTAAACAGTGGGCAATTAAATAAAGATTTTGCTCACTTATAATGCTCAAAATATTTTGTTTTTAAGACAACACACGCTATGCTAAAAAAAGTTCCTCTTATCACCCTAAGCACCAGTGCATTTTTTTTAACCGCCTGTTTGCCTGAAGAAACTAAACCCACCACCAAAAGCATTAATAGCGAACAAATCGCCAAACTCATTCCTGCTCGCGTTAAAAACCGACCCAGTTGGGCAAAAGACATCAGCGATATTTTTGACACCCTAAAAATCCATAAAGACGTACAAAACGTTTGTACAGTGATTGCTGTTGTCGACCAAGAATCCAATTTTAATGCCGACCCTAGTGTGCCAAATCTTGGTGAAGCGTCCCTAAAAGCCATTGATGAAAAACTAGAAGACAAGCTTGGCAAACCTTTAGCAAAAGTTTTTCGCAATATGCTGCAAAACGAACCCAGTAAAAATAATAATTTTATCTCTCAAATTAAAAAAGTCAAAACTGAAAAAGAACTTGATGAGCTGTATCAAACCATCTTTGATTATTTTACCAGTACATATAAAGTTTCCAAACTGACTGATGTGGTTAAAATCACAGGCGAGGGTCTAGATGAGCGAGTCAATCCAATTACCACCTTAGGTTCAATGCAGGTGCATATTAATTATGCTAGAAATCACCGACGTGCCAGCATGAGCGACCGAGCATTGCGCAGTGATATGTATGGGCAATATGGTGGACTTTATTATGGAATTCATCGTTTGATGTTGTATAAAGCTGATTATGACAAACCTTTATATCGTTTTGCTGATTACAATTCGGGAATGTATTCAAGTCGCAACGCTGCTTTTCAGCAAAGAGTTGCCGTTTTATCAGGTAAAAAACTTGATATTGATGGCGATTTACTGCTTTATAGCAATGGCGGCGTGTCTGATAAAAAAAGCCAAACAGAACAAGTACTTATATCCATATTAAGCACCGGTAAAACCCCAACACCCGACTGGCAAATTCGCAGCGACCTAAAAAAGGAAAAGCGACAGAGCTTTGAAAGTACACAGACTTACCAAAAAATCAATGAATTATACAAAGAAAAAAATAAAGGTAAATACAGTTATGCTATCATGCCACAAGTTGTGATTTCAGGTCCTAAACTTAGCAAAGATTACAATACCAATTGGTTTGCCACCAACGTGGATAAACGCTATCAGACGTGCATGACAACCGCGAAAAAATTAAAACTTTATTAAAATGAACAGATTACTCTTTATTAAGATTTTCTTTAACCTCATCGGATGACAAGGTAGGTAATCGGGTGACCAGTAATTGGTCGATTTTGTAGTGGTCAATGTCTACCACTTCAAATTTATAACCTGCGTGCTCCACCCAGTCAGCAGGGCGAGGGATTTTTCGCAAACGATACATGATAAAACCCGCCAAGGTCTCATAATGGTCCCAATCAGGAAATTCATCAATTTCTAAAGCATGTTTAACATCATCAATAGGGGTCAGTCCATCTATCAACCATGAATTTTCGCTGCGTTTAATGATTTGTAAATCTTCAGTTTCTTGAACCACCCAATCGCCCATTACCGTCATCATGACATCAGATAGTGTAATTAGCCCAACAACAAGGGCATATTCGTTTACTACAACTGCAATTTTATCTTTGCTAGCACGAAAACGGTCTAAAAGCTCAGATAAAGTCAATGTATCTGGAATAATAAGAACGTTACGAATGATGGCTTCATTAAGTTGAAATGATGATTTATGATTTAAAATCCGCATCAAAATATCTTTGGTATCTACATAGCCGATCACTTGGTCAATATGCCCATTGCATACCAAAAATTTTGAATATGGATAATCGGCAATTTTTTGACGGATGCTGTCTTCTGGTTCATTCATGGTAAAAAAAACCACATCATCCCGAGCAGTCATTGACGATGGCACTGTACGCTCTTCTAATTCAAAGACATTTTCAATCAAATGCTGCTCTTGCTGCAGCACCACGCCTGCCTCAGCACCAGCCTCCATAATTGCTGACACATCATCAAAAGTAACGCTGTCCTCACGAGTGGTATTAATATTAAAAATACGAAAAGTGGCATTAGCAATCACATTAATAAACCATGCCAATGGCTTCACCAGAGTAATCACCAATAACACAGGATTAATCACAGCCAAAGCGGCTCTTTCAGGATTAATCATTGCAATACGTTTAGGGATTAAATCAGCATATAAAATAAATAGCAAAGTAACTAACACAAATGATGAGAAAAAAGCAATGCTTTCAAGCCATTGTCCTTGATAAAACTGTCCAATGAGTACCGAAAAATAGGGGCGCAAAGCTCCTTCACCAACAGAACCGCCCAGAATAGCTACAGCATTTAAACCAATTTGGCTGGTAGCAAAAAAATCAGCAGAATGAGTCTGTAAGTTTAAAATTTTATTAGCACGCACATCGCCTGATTCAGACAATGATTGAAGTTTAACCCGTCTTGCGCCCGCCAAAGAAATCTCTGCAATGGAAAAAAAACTTGATACCAAAATCAAGATAAGAATTAAAAATAAATTTCGTAGTAAGTCCATGATTATAAATAATAATTTAGATAATATTTATTTTGGCTGACAATCAATAACTTTACCTTTAACGCCTGAGGCATCATCAGTCATTAAATAAATATAGGGTGTAATAATCTCTTCGGGAGTTTTTAACGAGTTGGGGTCTTCACCTGGAAAAGCATGGGCACGCATATTAGTGCGTGTCGCGCCGGGATTAATGGTATTAAAACGCAGTGTAGTATGGTTTTGAGTTTCTTGAGTAAAAATATCACTCATACCCTCTAAACCTTGTTTTGACAGGGCATACGCTCCCCAAAATGCTCTGGGTTTTGCTCCCACACTACTGCTGGTAAAAATTACAGATGCACTTTTTGCCTTCATTAAAAGCCCAAATAACGCCTGAGTCAGCATAAAAGGTGCAGTAAAATTAATTTTCATCACCTCTTCAAAGGTGATTGGGTCATACATTTCTAAAGGTGTTAATGCCCCTAAAATCCCCGCATTGTGTACTATACCATCCAAGTAGCCAAATTCTTTTTGAATCAACAATGACAATTCATTCATTTGAGCAAATGTTGCTTTTGCAAAATCCATTGGCAAAATTGCAGGTGTTGCATAGCCAAGTGCCTCTATTTCGTCGTAAAGCGTTTCCAATTTACTTTGGGTTCTACCCAGTAAAAGTACAGTAGCACCATATCTGGCATAAAAAAGACTGACTGTCCGACCAATGCCGTCACCCGCTCCAGTGACTAAAATAATTTTATCTTTTAAGCAGTTATCAACAAGTTTGGCAGCACGAATTTGCTCATGAGTCAGCATGAAATTTCCTTAAAATAATGATGACTCATTGTAACATAAGAATGTTTGTGATAAAAATTTTCTAAAAATCTATGAATTGCAATTTTTTCAGCAATTCATTCATCGCTTTTGCTCGATGGCTAATGGTATTTTTAAGATTTTTATCCAGTTGAGCGGAAGTTTTATTCAATTCAGGAATAAAAAATAATGGGTCATAACCAAAGCCATTTTCACCCATTTCTTGATTTAAAATCTCTCCTTGCCAGCATCCTTGAGCAATCACTGGAAAAGGGTCATTAGCATGACGCACAAACACCAAGACACAAACAAACTCGCCTTTGATTCTATTTGGATAAAAACACTCCAGTTCTTGAATTAGTTTGGCATTATTTGCTTTATCATCGCCATGTTTGCCAGCAAATCGAGCTGAATAAATTCCTGGCATATTATTTAGCACAGGTACACACAATCCAGAATCATCAGCAATCGCCGGCAGCCCGCTTATTTTACTGGCATGGCGAGCTTTAATGATAGCATTTTCTATAAAACTCAATCCATTTTCTACAGCATCATCAATTCGCAATT
>CAKAQU010000057.1 GCA_916720335.1 uncultured Moraxella sp.
AGAGCTTGGGAATTCTTTAATATAATCATTGACAAGTTCTGATAAAGTTTTTTTGGTAACCGATAATAATTCAATAACCAAAAGCCAAACAATCATGCCGCTATCACAAAAGAAAAAATCCCTAAAATAGTGATGGGCAGACATTTCACCGCCATAAACTGCACCTGTTTTTCGCATGACGTCTTTGATAAACGAGTGCCCAGACTTGCTGATTTGTTTAATGCCGTGATTTTTATCAATGATATTTTGGGTGTTATAAATCACTCGAGGGTCATAGACGATTTGCTCATTGGGGTATTTTTTTAAAAATGATTCAGCAAGCAAACCCACAATATAAGAACCTTCAATGAATCGTCCGGTTTCATCAAATAAAAAACAGCGGTCAAAATCGCCATCAAAAGCTATGCCAATATCAGCTCGATGCTTGATAACAGCGTCGGATGTACTTTTTTGATTGGCAATAATCATTGGATTTGGAATGCCATTTGGAAATGAGCCATCGGGCGTATGATGAAGATTAATAAATTCAATAGGCGCATTGGCATCTTTGAAGCGTTTTTGTAGTTCATCAACAACCGGACCTGCCGAACCATTACCACTATTAATCACCAACGTTTTTGGCGTCAAATTATCCAAATTAATAAAACTCATCAGTTTATCAATGTAAGCTGTTTTGTCAGTATTTACAGTGACTTTGCCTTGCTGATGCTCAGTAAAATCACCACTTTGGGCAAGCTTTTGAATGTCGGCTAGTCCAGAATCAGCACTGATGGGTTTGGAGTTTTCACGTACTAATTTCATGCCATTATAATTGATTGGGTTATGACTTGCAGTCACTTCAATACCACCGATGGCATCATAATAACTGGTGGCAAAATAGACTTCCTCTGTACCAGTCATACCCAAATCAATCACATCAACACCAGCATCAATTATGCCATCAATGGCGGATAATTTGAGCTGCTGACTGCTTGGGCGAATATCGCAGCCAATCACAATGGCAGGATTGGTGCGGCTGGTTTGACTAAGTAAAATTTGGGCAAATGCGCGCCCAATACGGTAAGCAATGGTTTCATCAAGATTAACCTCAAGTTCGCCACGAATATCATAGGCTTTAAAACAATCAATGGTCATTGGGGAAAAGGTTTTCATATTAGGCTCTCTTGATGTTAAATAATGGCAAAAGTTTAGCAAATTTACAGAAACTTTACCAGACGATTAAGATGACAATTGTTATAAAATGATGATGACTTAATAGTAATTGGGTTAATTTTGTTCGAATATGTTATGCTAAAACAGAATAAAAACACCAAAATTTAGCATAGTTGTTTGGTGTGATAAAACTATAAAAAGCCTAAAAAATTTGTTATGCTAATTCAAACAGTAACAATTATCACTTGATAAAAGAGTAAAGATATGAATATTGCAAAAAACATTACTGATTTGATTGGTAATACGCCACTGGTTGAATTAAATCACTTAACGGATGGTGTCAAAGCTCGTGTGGTTGCTAAACTTGAATATTTTAACCCAGCCAGTTCAGTCAAAGACCGCATTGCTTTGGCGATGATTGATGATGCTCAAAAATCAGGAATAATCACTAAAGATACTGTCATTGTTGAAGCCACTTCAGGAAACACAGGCATTGGACTTGCGATGGTGTGTGCGGCTCGTGGTTATAAACTGGTGATTACCATGCCAGAAAGCATGAGTCTAGAACGTCGTGCTTTACTACGTGCTTATGGTGCAGAACTTGTTTTAACGCCAGCTTCTGAAGGTATGGGCGGAGCAATTGCCAAAGCTAATGAACTGGCAGAACAAGATGGTTATTTTATGCCACGTCAATTTGATAATCTTGCCAACCCAGAAATCCACCGTCAAACCACCGCCCAAGAAATTTGGCGTGATACGGATGGTCAGGTGGATATGGTGGTGGCAGGTATTGGTACAGGTGGTACAATTACTGGTATTGGAGAAGTATTAAAAGCTAAAAAATCAGACGTCAAAATGATCGCGGTAGAACCTGCAGATTCCCCTGTATTTAGTGGCGGCGAAAAAGGCGCACATAAATTGCAAGGATTAGCACCAGGTTTTGTGCCAAGCATTTTAAATACCCAAATTTATGATGAAGTCATCACCGTAACCACCGAAAATGCTTTTGATACCGCCAAAGCGATGGCAAAACAAGAAGGAATTTTAGTAGGCATTAGTGCAGGTGCTGCGGTTTGGTCGGCTTTGGAAGTGGCAAAACGTCCTGAAAATGAAGGTAAATTGATTGTGGTGATTATTCCATCATCGGGCGAACGTTATTTATCTACCGTATTGTTTGCTGATTTGGCTCAATAAGTAAATACAGCCAAAGAAAGACGAAATTCCCATAAAAAACCATTGTCATGATATAATTGGCAATGGTTTTTATTGCGATGAATGATTATGACAAACTGCCCAAACCCAACAAATGATTTTCAAGATTTATTGCAATTAATGGCAATTTTACGCGCCAAGTGCCCTTGGGACAAAAAGCAAACCAATGACAGTTTGTTAAAGTATGCTGTTGAAGAGGTTTTTGAGCTTGTAGAGGCAGTTAAAAATGACGACAATACAGCGTTTGCAACCAGTGAAATCAAAGGTGAGCTTGGCGATGTATTATTGCAGGTTATTTTTCATGCACATTTATACCAAGAGCAAGAACGATTTGATATTGGTGAAGTCATTTGTGCGTTACAAGAAAAACTAATCCGCAGACATCCACATGTTTTTGATGCAGAAAACCTCAAAACTGATGAAGATGTTAAAAAACGCTGGGATGAAATTAAAGCCTTTGAAAATCAACATAAACCTAAACGGTTATTGTCTGATGTAAAAGCAGGTACAGCGCTAACTCAAGCACAAAATCTGCAAAAAAAGGCTAGCGAAGTCAATTTTGATTGGCAAAATTTAGAAGGTGTTTTGGGTAAATTGGATGAAGAAATCGCAGAATTAAAAGCAGTTTTACCTGATTTATCATTTTGCCATAAAACTGATAAACTAACCAATGAACAAAAACAAAAAATCAGTGATGAACTGGGTGATTGTTTGTTTGCTTTAGTTAATGTTGCAAGACATTTGAGTGTGGATGGTGAAATGGCATTGCAAGATACTATTGCCAAATTCCGCCGCCGTTTTGCTTATGTAGAAGAAAAAATTAACCAGTCTGGAAAAACTTTTGAGCAAAGCACACTTGAGCAAATGGATGTTTATTGGGAACAAGCTAAAAAATATGATAAAAATCACCCATAAGCTTTTGTATCTTTGGCTGATGTTATTGCCAGTATTAAGTTTTGCTCAAATATGTTATCCAGATGCTAAGTCAGCCTATCAAGCGATATTGGCTGCAGAAAATCAGCAAGCTTCAAACAATCAGAAAATCAATATCAATACTGCAACTGCAGGCGAGTTTGCCACATTAAAGGGCGTGGGCGCAAAAACTGCTCAAGCAATTGTGGATTATCGTCAAATGTTTGGTAATTTTTCATCTGTTGATGACCTAACAAAAGTTAAAGGCATTGGTGAGAAAACTTTGGAAAAAAATCGTCATAGACTTACGGTTTATTAGATTTTTTTTGGGATAACAGGTAAAATAAAAGTTTTATATATTATTTGAGAAATGTCATGGCAAAACGTAAGCCAGCAAAAGCAACAAAAATCTCTAAAAAACGCCATTCTGTACAAGCAAGCGTTTATGCTGCCAAAGATTTAGGACTGGACAAATGCATGCTACCTCACAGTATTATTGAAGTAGTTGCAACATTAAAACGTTCAGGATTCTACGCCTATATCGTTGGTGGTGGTGTGCGTGATGGTTTGCTGGGTTTGGCGCCAAAAGATTTTGACGCAGTAACCGATGCCCGCCCACATGAAATTAAAGCAATTTTTGGTGGTCGTTGCCGAATTATTGGTCGTCGTTTTCAGCTTGCTCATGTGTATTCAGGTAAGGATATGATTGAGGTGGCAACATTTAGAGCGCCACCAAAAGACGATACATTTACCACAGATGATGGTATGATTACTCGTGATAATGTCTGGGGTACGATTGAAGAAGATTTTGCACGGCGTGATTTTTCCATCAATGCTTTATATTATGACCCTATTGATGATGTGGTTCTGGATTTTTGTGGGGCAATTGACGATATTCGCCAAAAAAAACTAACCTTACTTGGCGATGCTAAAGTACGCATTGAAGAAGACCCTGTGCGTCTTTTAAGAGCATTGCGATTCAAAGCAAAACTGGGGTTTGATTTTCATAAATCACTGGCGGTTCAATTTAATCAGGCAAACTGGAATTTATTAGAACAGGTATCCACTCACCGTTTGTATGATGAAACTCAAAAAATGTTTGGTGGCGGCTATTTAACCACGTTGTTACCTTTGCTGTTTAAATATGGAGCGATTCACCATATTATGGCTGCCCCGCCATCGGCACCAACTGCGCTTATGGGTGCAGCTGCTAACAATACAGATAAACGTGTCGCCAGTAATCTGGGAGCAAATCCAGCATTTTTTTACGCGGTACTGCTTTGGGAAAATTACCTAACGGCATTGGCAGGTTTTAAGAAAAAAAGTTTACCATTTTATGACGCTCAAAGTAAGGCGATTAGTAAAATCATGACTGCTCAGCGCCAAAAAACTGCCATTCCTAAATTTGCAGAGGAATTTATTGCAGGCATTTGGCTTTTGCAACCTAAATTGACCAATCCTCGCCAAAAAGACATTCATAATTTAGTTAATCATAATAAATTTCGTGCCGCTTTTGACTTTTTGCTAATGCGAGAATCGTACGATGATTGCGTTTTATCTGAACCAACAAATGGTATGGGGGTTTGGTGGCAAACTTATCAAGAAACCGATGGTAAAAATCCTCAAAAATCATTGCCAGTTGCACAAAAAACTGAAAATAGTAAAAAACAAATCACAGTAAGCACCAAGCAAGAAGAAGTTTTGTTGCCACAATTTGCTAAAATTACCTATACGGAAGCAGATTTTTTACGATTATTAAATTTAAGTGAAGAACCATTTATTCCTAGTCAACGATATAGAAGGCGTACACCATCATCTGAACAGTCTGTTTTAGAGCAGCAAGAATTGGCAAAGGAAAAAATGGATAAAAATCATCCTAAAAAAGAAAAATCCGCTAAAAAGAAGCGTAAAAAATCCGCAGTAAAAAACGAGATAGCGAATAAGGATTTTAACAAGTCTAAAAAATCCAAAAACAAGAAAGGGCGTAAAAAATCAAATGCCAAACCAAAGGCAAAAGAATAATGACTGATATTTATTTGGGACTTGGTGGAAACATCACCAATGAATTGGGTACACCAAAAGAACATATTTTGATGGCATATAATTGCATTAAAAATTCAACGTTTTTTGACCAAGCAAAGTTGTCTGCTTTATATCAGTCAATACCTTTTGGAGTAACTGACCAGCCTGATTTTATTAATGCTGTTTTATTTGCCAAAACAACATTATCACCGCTGGAGTTGTTGGACTTTTGTCAGGATTTGGAACAAACTGCAGGACGGGTTCGGCTTCGCCATTGGGGTGAACGCAGTTTAGATGTGGATGTTTTACTTTATGGCAATCAAAACATACATCATGAGCGTTTGATTGTGCCTCATCTTGGGCTTTTTGAACGAAATTTTGTATTGATTCCTTTGCTAACTTTAACACCAGATTTGATTGTTGATGGTCAAAAATTATCCGAATTACCCGCTGCCCAAGATAATGCAGGTTTGACACTTTTAGAGTTTTGATGGAATGATTATGCAGACAGCACATTTATTACAAAAACCTTTTATCACAGTTGATGTGGTTTTTAATGACCATATCCATGTTGATGATATTATAAACGGCACAATAGCCCGCCCAATCAATCAGCCACATTACACCTTTAAAGCCGAATTAGACAGCGGGCTAGCTGTTGGCGATTATGTGGTGGTTCATGCTCAACAAACGCTTAAGATTGTACAAATTATTGCTGTGCACGATACGCCAAAAATTGACTCTAATGCCAGTTTTGAATATAAATGGGTAATTGAACGCATAGATTTTCAAGTATTTTGTCAGCGGCGTCTTGAAGAGCAGCAAATTAACAAGCTTTTGGCTGAGTTAGAGCGCATTGAGGCAGAAAACCATTTGCAAAAACGTCTAGAGACGGCATCTCAGCAGGATGAGAATTTTGCTACTTTATTAAAAAATTTTTTGCAGCAAAGCATCAAACAGACAGAAGAACATTGTCTGTTGGATAAATAATACACAATAAATAATATCAAAACTAAGGTAATCAATGAGTTATTCTTCAGAACCTAAAAAGCCAATTACTTTATCCACCTTATTAGAATACAAAGCTCAAAACGAAAAATTTTCTTGCCTAACCTGTTATGATGCAAGTTTTGCTCACTTGATGCAAAAAGCAGATATTGATGTCATTTTGGTTGGCGATAGTTTGGGTATGGTAGTTCAAGGTCATGCTTCTACGTTGCCTGTTACTGTAGAAGATATGGCGTATCACACTGCTAATATTGCTCGTTCAAACAGTCATGCGTTGATTATGTGTGATTTGCCTTTTATGAGTTATGCAACATCTAATGATGCGATTTTAAGCACTCAAAAAGTCATGCAAGCAGGAGCGAACATGATAAAAATTGAAGGCGGTCGCAATCTTGCCAGTACTGTTGAAACACTGGCAAATCATGGTGTTCCAAGCTGTGTGCATTTGGGATTAACTCCGCAGTCAGTTAATATTTTTGGTGGTTATAAAGTACAAGGCAAAAATCAAGAAGCCGCAGATAAATTATTAGAAGATTGTCGTATCTTGACTGATTCAGGAGCAGCAATGATTTTATTAGAATGTGTTCCTTTTGATTTGGCAAAAACGGTCACTCAAACCTTTAATGTGCCTGTGATTGGTATTGGTGCAGGCGTGGAGACCGATGGGCAGGTTTTAGTGATGCACGATATGCTTGGAGTCTATACTCGTAAGCCTGCTAAATTTGTTAAAAATTTCCTAACTGACGCAAGCAATCAAACTTCAGATATTCTGGGCGCATTTTCGGCTTATCATCAAGCGGTTAAAACCGCTAGCTTCCCAGCTCATGGACATACTTTTTATTAAAATTGATACAGTCTACTAAATTTATGCGTATTTTTCATACAATCAACGAACTTCAAAGCGTTTTAAACAATCATCGTCAGCAAACAATCGCTTTGGTGCCAACGATGGGTAATTTGCACGATGGACATGTATCTTTGGTAAATATCGCCAAAAATCATGCTGATATTGTGGTAGTCAGTATTTTTGTTAATCCAACTCAATTTGGGGTTGGTGAGGATTTTGATAGTTATCCTAGAACATTAGACCAAGATTTGCAAAAATTAATCCAGGTCAATTGTGATTACATTTTTGCACCCAATATTGATGAAATTTACCCTGTTTATCCGCCCAATATTCAAGTATTAAGTGGAGATATTACTAAGATATTGTGTGGAAAAACCCGTCCAACCCATTTTGATGGAGTGGGGCTGGTTGTGAGTAAATTGTTTAATATCGTTAAACCCGATGTAGCTGTTTTTGGTAAAAAAGATTATCAACAGTTAGCAATTATCAAACAATTAAATCAAGAATTAAACTTTGGTATTCAAATTGTTGATGGGGAGATTGTTCGTGCAGATGATGGTTTGGCATTATCATCTAGAAATGGTTATTTAACAGATGAACAAAGAAAAATTGCTCCAATATTAAACCAATCATTAAATGCGCTTTCCCAAGAAATAATCAATGGATTTTCATTGGATAATTTATCTGGTTTAACTGACAAATACAAAGAAAAAATAAATCAAAGTGGATTTGTTGTTGATTATTTGGAAATATTAACTGATAAATTAAAAACACCAAATGATAATGATAAAAAACTAGTTATTTTAGTTGCAGCCTATCTGGGTAAAACTCGGCTTTTAGATAATCAAGAGGTTGTTATTAGTGAATAAAGAAGTTTCAATTATTATTGTATCGGGTCGTTCAGGTTCTGGAAAAACAGCTGCACTAAATATTTTGGAAGATTTTGGTTATTATGTTATTGATAATTTACCTTTATCTTTGATTAATAATGCTGTTGATGAATTGATTGGTGATAATATTAAAAAAGTTGCTTTGGGTGTTGATGTTCGAACTGCAAAAGCTGACCTTTCAACATTTCCAAATGTTTATAATGATTTGACAAATAAATATCAACAATCAGTCAAGATATTATACGTTACCGCACAATTAGGTATTTTGGTTTCTCGTTTTGCTGCAACCAGACGTGTTCACCCTTTGATGTCTATGGTAAATGATTTGTCTGACGCTTTGACTAAAGAAATTGAGCTGTTAAAACCCATTTCTAGTTATGCTGATATTAAAATAGATACCAGTAATTTAAATATTCATGAATTAAAAGAAAAAATCCGCCAGCATTTGGGTGTAAAAAATCAAATCACTTTGAACATCTTATCATTTGGTTTTAAATATGGCTCACCCATCGATGCAGATTTTATTTTTGATATGCGAATATTGCCAAATCCCCATTGGCAAGAGAATTTACGTATCAAAACAGGATTGGATAATGAGGTTAGAAGGTTTTTTGCTAATTATCCAGAAGTAGATGAGATGGCAGAAGATATTTCAGCATTTTTAATCAAATGGTTGCCACATTTTTTAAATAATAATCGTTACAGTGTTACTGTAGCGATTGGTTGTACAGGCGGCAAACATCGTTCAGTCTATATCACGCAAAAAATAGCTCAATTATTAGAAAATAAGTTGCCAGAAAGTATGCTTATTGCTGTCAATCACAGAGAGCAAAAACATTGGTAAATAAATAAGGTCAAAGATGAATATTGATTGGTCAAAAATAGATATGCGAGTATCACGCACGGAAATTAAAAAATCATACGATAGACTACAGGCATTATCTGAACCGCTGGCAAATTTAAATAAAAAACAATTAGAAAACCTACCAGTGAGCGATTTTTTTTTGGATGAACTTAAACATTTATCACAGATAAAAACAGCGGCTGCAAAAAACCGTCAAATTAAACGTGTTGGCAAACTGATTCTTGAGGAAAATCGTCATGAGTTAATTGATGCATTGTTTGAACTACTGTTTAATGTCAATCAACGAGCAAAAATTGAAACCTGGATAACGAGGCTAAATTTATCAGATGACAATACGTTAAAATTATTTATAAAACAATATAAAGCCAGTGAATACAATAGTTTATATCAATTATTATTATGGATTGAATACGCAAAACATCTGCAAGATAATGAACTACTCCAAGAAAGTCTGTTGGATTTTAAAAGCTATGTTAAAGAAGTGGCAATTTTATCTCGATAGTTTTAGTAATCACTAAAAGATGGTAATCTTTAAAATAACAAAGATGACAACAAGCACCAAACCCTGTTTACACAGGGTTTATTGTATTGAAATTTAATTAATCAGTAGCGCCATCGGGTACAAAACAGTAACCAACCCCCCAAACGGTTTGTATATAACGAGCTTGGGAGGGATTATCTTCAATAAGTCTGCGAAGTCGGGATACTTGCACATCAATGGAACGCTCCATTGCCCCCCACTCACGACCACGCGCTAGATTCATTAGTTTATCACGCGTCAAAGGCTCTCTTGGATGCTGGACCAGTGCTTTTAAAACAGAAAATTCACCTGTTGTTAAGGTAACAACATTGCCATCTCGTTTTAAAGTTCTGGTGGATAAATCTAAGGTCCAAGAGCCAAACTCTACCACTTCCATTTGTTGTGTTGGTGCACCTGGCAATTCGCGATTTTGACGACGCAGTACAGCTTTGATGCGCACTAATAGTTCTTTGGGATTAAAGGGTTTGGGTAGATAGTCATCAGCACCCGCTTCAAATCCAGCGATTCGGTCAGCATCCGAACCTTTGGCAGTCAGCATAATAATAGGAATTTCTGAATTACTGGCGCGCAGTCTTTTGCAAATAGCAATACCATCTTCATCAGGCAGCATTAAATCCAACACAATCAGTGAAAACATTTCACGTTGCATCAGCTTATCCATTTGCTTACCATCATGAGCCACGCGCACAACAAATCCATCTTCTTCCAAAAAACGCTGTAATAAAGTACGCAAACGGACATCATCATCAACGACTAAAATGCGCTCATTTAAATTTTCATCAGCCATCATGTACTCCCATTAATTGAAATTTTATAATGATAACCATTGTACTACAGTTACCATCTATAAACTACTTTTATGTCAATAAATAGGGATTAAATCTTACTAGATAACTAATTGATTGTTATTATTTTTTTTATTTTTGATAAAAAAAATTAAAATTTTTTCAAAAATCCCTTGACCTAGAAAAATTTTGCTATATAATACGCAGCCACTTATCCAATAAAACCTTACAAAATAGTAAATATTGATTAAGTAAAATTTGAAAAATAGCTTGACAAATTAACTTTTCATAGTAAAATGGTCAGCCTTAACACCAGATGATGGGTTAAACACTTTTTAAAAACAAATTAAGAAC
>CAKAQU010000058.1 GCA_916720335.1 uncultured Moraxella sp.
TCCCATCACCAAGATCATAAGGCTAAAAGCTTTTGCTCCTTGAATGGGATTTAATTTATCACGAATGACCGCTTTTGGAACAACCGATGTTACGCACGCTCCTAAGGCTTGAAAGATTCTTGAAATGTATAATGTCATTTCGTGCGTTGTTATAGAACAAATGATAGACGCAACCACAAAAATACTCATGCCAATATACATGGGTTTAACCCGACCAATGCGGTCAGATAATGGACCATAAATCAGCTGACCAATAACCAATCCAGTAAAATAAAATGGAATGGAGCGAGAAACTTCAGCAACACTGACACCAAAGTCTTTTGCCATACCAGGAAGTGCTGGTAAATTCATGTCAATTGCTAAAGGACCAATAGCAATCATCATACCCATCATCATTACCCAAAGTGTGGGAAAGGGCTGCTTTAATGCATCAGTACGGCTATTCATAAGATTCTCAATGGATTGAAAATTTGTAGGCAAGTTTTGAAAAGTCATTATATCATAAAGCAATTTTCTTCATCTTTGGTGTTGGTTATGATATGATTTTAAATTTTATATAAATCCATAAAAAGGAAATAAAATGGCTTTTGATACCATAATACATGACACCCATCATCAACAGGATTATAAAAAACCTGAGTTGTTAAAAGAATATCCATTTATTCACGTCCAACCTGTGGCGTGGGGAGAGATGGATGCTTTTAATCATGTTAATAATGTAGCTTATTATCGTTATGCTGAATCAGCGCGTATTGGTTATTTTCAAGCAACTGGACTTATGAATGGACGCTTTGATTTACTGACAATTTTAGCCTATTCTAGTTGCCAATACCTAAAACCTGTCTGTTATCCTGATACATTATTGATTGGTGTGCGTATTAAAAAATTAGGCAATACCAGTCTTGAACTTGAATGTTTGATGTTTAGCAAGCACCAAAATGCTGTTGCTGCCAAAGCTGAAGCGGTGATTGTACGTACTGATAAATCGATGAAAAAACAGCCATGGAATGAAAATGAAAGAGCGGTTTTAGGAAAATTTGAGGGGCGAGATTTATCATATCAAGAATCAAAATAATAATAAAATCACTTGCAAAAAACATAAAAAATAAGCTGTGATAAATATGTTTATTAGAACTTTCTAATAAACAATTCTTATCTTAACCATCAAAAAAAGGAAGTTTTTATGCGTTATGCCAATCCCAACACTCCAAAGCAAAGTTCACTTTAAAACCCAATACGATAATTTTATCGCCGGTGAATGGGTCGCCCCGTTTTAGGTAAATATTTTGATGATATTTTACCTGTTGATGGTAAACCTTTTGCAAAAGCTGCAGACTCCACTACCAAAGATGTGGAATTGGCGTTAGATGCTGCTCATCAGGCAAAGGATGCTTGGGCAAAAACATCACTCACCAAACGAGTAGATATTTTATTAAAAATTGCTGACCGTTTGGAGGCAAATTTGGAGCTTTTGGCGGTTGCTGAGACTTGGGAAAACGACAAACCTATTCGTGAGACGTTCGTGCAATACAGACAGGATGCGTTTGGATAAACTGCTATCACATTTACCCTGCTTATGCGGCGTTTGGCGGTTACAAACAATCGGGCATTGAGCGAGAAAACTATAAAATGATGCTTGAACATTATCAACAAACCAAAAATTTACTGGTTGGTTATTCGCCAAAAGCCTTAGGATTTTTCTAATCACTTTTATTAAATATTCATAACAATAAAGCCATTCCTATATTTGCAATGGTTTTATTTTTTTAAATAGAAAAATATTTGCAAGATTAATAAATCAAAAAGACAAGATTAATAAATCTTGTCTTGGTCAATTTAAGTGATATAAACGCCGTTAATTACCAGCCTTGTACTACACCATCTTCTTGAAATTGTTTTTTGGCTTCAGCAACGACTTCGTCAGATTGGTAGGCTTTAACAAAGTCTTGAACTGCTTTGCTGTCTTTGTTATCAGCGCGTGCAACGATGATATTGACATAAGGTGAATCTTTTTCTTCAACAAAAACACCATCTTTAGCCGTTAAACCCACTTGCCCTGCATAAGTATTGTTTACTACTGCCAAATCCACATCATCAAGCGCACGAGCGGCAACGGAAGTATCAACTTCTTTGATGTTTAATTTTTTGGGGTTTTCTACAATATCCATAGAGGTTGAGAATAAATTGGTATTATCTTTTAATTTGATAAGTCCTTGTTTTTCAAGCAAAATCAAAGCACGAGCTAGATTTGATGGGTCGTTTGGCACGGCGATGGTCGCCCCTTCTTTTAACTCATTAACATTTTTGATTTTTTTAGAATAGCCTGCCAATGGATAAACAAACGTATTGCCAACAATCACCAAGTTATCCAATTTTTTCTCTTGGCTGTCTTTGTCCAAATAAGGCTTATGTTGCATGGCGTTAGCATCCAAATCGCCTTTAGATACCGCAGTATTTGGCAGCGCATAATCGTTAAATTCCACGTATTCCACTACAAGCCCATATTTTTCTTTAGCAACTTTAGCAGCAACTTCAGCAACTTTATGCTCAGGACCGCTCATTACGCCAACTTTAATTTTTTCTTCACCAGCAGGTTTGCCTTCAGCTTTAGCATCGGTTTTTGCATCCGCTGCTTCATTGGTTTGAGCCTTGGCTTCTGGCTTAGTTTCAGCTGCGTTATTTCTGGCATCACAGCCTGCTAAAATAATCCCCGAGGTAATGGCGCATAAACCAAAAAAGTAATTAAATTTCATAAAAATTCTCAAAAAAATAAAAAAAAGATACCATATTAAAACATAAAACAAATCATAAGTTCAATATATAATTTTTATCAAAATTCAAAAAAGCTAAGTTATTTTTGGCATAAGCTAAAATCATACATTAACGATGGTCAAATTTTTGTGCCAAAACATCCCCACATTTTTGAAAAATCATCACAATCGCTACGATAATGATGGTAGAAACCCATTTGACGTAAACCATACCACGATGCTCACCATAGCTAATAGCAAGATTGCCTAAGCCGCCGCCGCCAACCACACCCGCCATTGCCGAATAACCGACCAGTGTTACCAGCGTCAAGGTGATGGCATTGATTAAAATTGGTAAACTTTCAGGCAGATAGTATTTACTGATGATTTGCCAGTTACTTGCGCCCATAGCGTGAGCGGCTTCGGTCAATCCTGATGGAATTTCAGCTAAAGCGTTGGCGGTTAAACGGGCTACAAAGGGAATGGCAGTTACGCTAAGTGGTACAATTGCAGCCGTTGTACCCAGTGTTGTGCCAACTAAAAGTCGCGTTACAGGCAGTAAAATAATCAATAAAATAATAAATGGCACCGACCGCCCAACATTAATCATAACATCTAAAAAAGTGGATAATTTGGGATTTTGCAAAATACGCCCAGACCCTGTCAAAAATGCTAAAAAACCCAAAGGTAATCCAACCAAGGCGGCAACTATTGTAGAAGCAAGACCCATATACACAGTTTCAAAGGTGGATTTACCAACCATTTGCCACATTTGCGGGGTTAATTCTGTGATAAAATTTTGAATAAGCTCATGCCACATAGCCGATTACCTCTAAACCAACTTGATGCTCTGTTAAAAAATCTTGTGCCAATTTAATGTCATTAGGATTTCCTATGATTTGAGCAATTCTAAATCCGAATTTGACCCCGCCAACATAATCCATCTGTGAAGTCAAAATATTAAATTCTACCCCAAACTCTTTACTAGCTTTAGAAAACAGCGGTTTATCTACTGAATTGCCTGTAAATTCAAATTTAATCACAGGGCTGCTGGTTGGCGTAGATGATAGTTTTTGGGTAAATTCATCAGGTAAATTAACATGAAATGTTGAACGAATGAACGCTTTGGCAAGAGCAGTTTTTGGATTGGCAAAAATTTCTCCAACCATACCTTGTTCGACCAAAACGCCTTTATCAATAACGGCTACTTTATCGCAGATTTGCTTGACCACATCCATTTCATGAGTGATGAGCAAAATGGTAATGCCCAGTTCTCGGTTAATTTTTTTTAATAAAGTCAAAATTGCTTTAGTGGTGGCAGGGTCTAAGGCGCTGGTTGCTTCATCACACAATAAAACTTTAGGGTTGGATGCCAAAGCACGAGCAATAGCGACACGCTGTTTTTGACCTCCTGACAAATTGGCAGGGTATGCTTGATGACGCTCAGATAATCCAACCAAATCTAAAAGTTTAGAAACTTTATCGTAAATTTGCTGTTTGGGTGTGTTTGATAATTCTAATGGTAACGCTACATTGTCAAAAACAGTGCGAGAATGTAATAAATTAAAATGTTGAAAAATCATGCCGATTTTACGACGCTCATGGATTAATTTTGCATCAGATAAAGTGGTTAATTCCACACCATCAACAAATACCTGTCCACCAGTTGGGCGTTCCAATAAATTGACGCAGCGAATTAAGGTAGATTTACCTGCGCCAGATGCACCAATAATACCAAAAATTTCACCAGCGTTCACAGTCAAATTGGTAGGGTGAACAGCAGTAAATTCATGTATTTTGTTTGCCTTTTTGGTATAAAATGTTTTTGATACTGCAACAAGATTTATCATAAATAAACCATGAATATAAATTCTAGAAAGTTGCTCATTATAGCATGGCTTTAATAGAAGATTTCTTGACAAAACAGCAAAAGCAGTGATAGCTTAGGAATATTTTAAAATTTCACCAAAATAAATTACTATGAGTAAAACCCGAGCCACTAAACCACGCTTACCAAGCCTAACTACCACCGATAATGACCCTGAATTTTTAACCGAATTTCGCATCAATATGCTAGTTTGGGGATTGGCGACGCGCACTAGAAATGCCTACATTCGCGATTTACGTTTGTGTATGGCAAGTACCAAAAAATCGTTACCAACATGGCAAGAAAGCGATATTGTTGCTTGTTTGGATTATTTTCAAAGCCAAGAAAAATCCCCCCGTACTCAAGCGCGCGTTTTGGCAAGTTTGCGTCAGTTTTTTTTATGGCTGGTTGGTGAAGGCGTGCGAGAAGATAATCCATGTGAACATATCAAAAACCCAAAAATTGGTAAACCCTTACCAAAGACCTTATCAGAAAGTGATGTAACGAATCTGCTAAACACTCCTGATGTTACTACCACATTGGGCATGAGAGATAAGGCGATGCTTGAGGTGATGTATGCATGTGGGCTTCGGGTATCAGAATTGGTAAATTTGTCATTTGCTGAACTCAATCTTAATGCAGGCTGGCTACAAATTACCGGTAAGGGCAATAAAATGCGTCTGATTCCACTGGGTGAGTATGCTATTGATGCTATCAATCAATATTTAACGCATCGTCATGAATTTTTACCTGTGGGAAAAGTTGATTGTCAGGCATTGTTTTTGACTGAGCAAGGTGGTTATATGACAAGGCATAATTTTTGGCATTTAATCAAAAAATACACCAAACTTGCCAAGATTCATGTCAGTGTCTCGCCACATACATTGCGCCATGCTTTTGCTACTCATTTGCTCAATCATGGAGCAGATTTACGAAGTGTTCAGCTTTTGCTTGGACACAGTGATTTATCCACCACACAAATTTACACCCATGTTGCCATGGCTCGCCTGCAAAGTTTGCATGAAGAATATCACCCGCGTGCATAAGGTTTAAAAAACTTAGCAAATTTTCACAAAAAATCCATCATTTGCCTGCTTTTTTCCATCATTTTTCCATAAATGTTTTTTATGATAAGAAAAATTTGATTAAACGACAAGGGTAGCAAATGAAAGACTCAGTTATGACCAAAATTGTAATCATTGCAGCGCTATGTTTTTTATTTGTCATTGGGCTTGGAATGATTTCCATGCTCATTAGTGAACGCAAATACTACCATAAAAGTGTTATGGATGACATCAAAGAAACTCATGTGCGTGAGCAATATGTGATGACACCTTTTTTGCTTCTACAAAATCAGAATAACAATCAGGTTCTGTTTGCCGATAGTAGCAACATTGATATGCTGACAAGTGTTAGCCAAGATGAATATCATCGTGGCATTTATCATGCTATCAGCTATAACGGTCAGTTTACTATGACGCAAAATTTTAATCTAAAAGGTTTTGATAAGGCTACTAAGCTTTTATCAAATACATCACAAGCTGTCAAAGAAGTTAGTAATCAAAATCCTACTGATAGAACACAAACCGCTATTAAAAGTAATGAACGTTTGTTTGAAACTAAATCCAACACCCAAACCAAAGAAAATAAAAACACTATCAAAAAACTATCCTTGGTGATTGCTGTAAGTGATTTGCGTGGGGTTCAACCAAATGAAGTGATAATTGGCGAAAAAACATATCCTGTAAAATTTGTCAATGATGGCAAACTGCCTTTTGCATATCTGGAAGCAGATTTAAGTGAACTGCTGGCTCAAAATTTAACTCAAAACCCAAAACTACTTACAACCGAGCTAAAACTTTCAGTTGCTGGTATTGATAGCATTCACACCATACCTTTAGGTGATAATTTTACTGCCAGTTTAAAAAGTAATTGGAATGAACCAAAGTTTTTTGGCGGTGCATTGCCAGTTCAAAAAAATCTTACAAATCAAGGATTTGATGCATCTTGGCAGGCGGGCTTTATTGCTCAGAAAAATGAAAATTCACTACTTAGTTGCTTAAAAGATAATGAAAAATGTCCAGATTTTGAACTTGAACAAAACAATTATGAGCTGTTAAGTACGTCTTTTGTGCAAACAACAGACACCTACATTCAAACCGAACGCATTATTAAATACGCTTTGCTGTTGGTACTGATTTTATTTGGTACATTCTTTTTGTTTGAGACGATTAAAGGATTGCGCATTCATCCTGTGCAATACGGCTTGGTCGCCAGTGCTTTACTAGTGTTTTATGTACTTTTGCTGTCATTGGCAGAATATGTAACGTTTGCCTTAGCTTATTTGATTGCTGCAGCAAGCTGTGTTGGGCTACTTGGCTGGTACACATCTTATGTGTTAAGTACCAAAAAACGCGGAGTGTTTTTTTCTGCGATTGTTGCATCTCTTTATGGCGTATTTTATGTGGTCTTATCTTCTAATAGCTTTAATTTAATTTTGGGCGCTGTATTTTGTTTTGTGTTGATTGCGCTGGTAATGTACATTACTAGAAATATTAATTGGTATGAGCTTGGCGCAAAAGATGCGCATCAAAACACACAAAAACAACCAAAGCCAATTATCGGTTCAGCCGCCAAAACTATGGATAATAATCCATCAAATGATGTCAAGGAATAATATGCGACCACAGGTGTTTTCTCAAGGTGAAGTTACGATAAAACTGATTGGGTGTAGCAAGCAAAATATCATTCATCGCCTGAATGAGTTGCAAATTCATTATTGTCAATTTTGTTACTGGCTTTTTATACCTGATTGGGATTTGATGGTTAGTTTTGAGATGACCAGTCAAGGTATAACGTGCTGCCAAACTCAAAGATTGGATTTAACGCATTGATCAAATAAGTCAACTATATGAAATAAGGGTAAATTTATTTACCCTTATTTCGTAATTACTTATTTATAATCTAAGATACAAATTTCATGCAGAGGATATAAATTAAAATCATCTGCATTTTTTCCTTGACGAATTAAGTTTTCTTTATCGTTTTGATATAAACAGATAGTTTGGCTGACGGTCTTAAAGGCAATGTTTTCTAGACCGATGTTGGAAATTTCATCAAAATCCATCAAACGGCTTTCTAAACTTTCTGCTCCCACCCCAAAACGTCCATCAGCTAGATTTGCCAAATACATGGCGTGAATTTGCCCAATTTCTGGAATATCAAAAAGACAATAAAGTTTTGCATTGATTGCTATGGCATTTGCTTCTTCTAAAGTTTCGCGGATTGCTCCGTCTTTCATGGTTTCACCAATCTCCATAAAACCTGCAGGCAGTGTCCAAAAACCGTACCTAGGTTCAATGGCGCGGCGACACAAAAGAATCTTGTCATTGTGCACTGCTAAAACCCCACAAACCATTTTAGGGTTTTCATAATGAATAAAACCACAATGTTCACATACCAAACGCATTTTGGTGTCACCATTGGGAATCTTTTTTACGGCGCTTTGACCGCATTGCATGCAATAAGCCATAATTTTACGTATCTAAAACAAAATTTTAGTTTAGCAAAAAATCATCATTTGGTGTAATTTTTCTTTTTTTTGAAAATAAAAAGCTATTTTAATTTGTGCGATAAAAATTGAGTGGTTTTAAATATTATTTACTCGTATTATAACTGTATAAAATAAAAATAATTTATACTACACACTCATCAATACAGCTCTTAATTTTTTATTAAAAAATTGTGTAATATAGAAAAATCGTATTAATTTACAATTAGTTATCAATCATTGTAGCGATATTTATAGTAAAATTACCATGGATGAGCTGCATTGCAAATAAAGAGGAAAAATATGTCATCATCCAACCAAGTCAATCCAAAAGAAATTTTACACATCAACCAAATCCAGTTACTGCTTGCTGAAAAGCGTACCGCATTGTCAGTCATGCGTATCGGTATTGCAATTTTGGCATTGCCTTTGAGTATTAGCAGTTTATTGATTGCCACTTCAAAATTGTATAATGTAACTGAGGTTTGGGCGCTTTTCTTGGCAGTTATGATATTAAATATCATTTTAGTGATTTTATCTTTGTATTTAATTATTCGTTCGGTTCGACATATGTATCATTATGAAAGAAGAATTGATGCAATTAAACAATTATCTGACAGTGAATTAAAAAAATTAATATAATTAACTGGCAGTTGTTCATTTTAAATATTTTATGATACAGTTAATTTATCCTGTAAAAATAGAGCAATTTTGTTATCATAGAAATCTCATGTATAATGATTTATTTATTTGTATGTTAAGATTTTATGCAAAACCCATCATCAGTGAGTTATCTTGTTGCTACTAAAGGCATTTTACACAATAACCGCCTACTGACTTTAGCATTAAAAGCAAATATTTCTCATTACAATTCATATTCTCAATCTAAATACAATCAAGCTGTTTTGGCTTGGGGACAAAAAAAGAGTCGTCAAAAAGCGGATAAGCTTGCTAAGCAGTTAAATCTGCCTTTGTATACAGTAGAAGATGGTTTTTTGCGTTCATTGGACAGTGGTACTCAAAGTTGTTATGGGGCAAGTTTTATTTTGGATAAAACAGGCATTTATTTTGATTTAAACCAATCAAATGATTTGCAAACCATGATTTTTCAAACCATAAAAACATGGAATGAAACAAAACGTCAAAAAAGCCAATATTATATAAAAAAAATTATTGATAAGCAGTTATCAAAATACAATCATACGTTATTTGCTCCCAACTTAAATGAATTATCAAATGAACCATTAAATGATTCATGTAATCATATTTTAGTAGTTGATCAAGTATCTAATGATGCTTCTATCGCTGGAGCGGGTGCTGTTGATGACAATTTTTATCAAATGTTATCTTGTGCCATCAAAGACAATCCTCAGTCAGCGATTTGGATAAAATCACATCCGGCTGGTAAAGGAATCTTAACCAGCAATCACCAATTATCTCATCGTGCAAAAAACCATTTAAAACGTGATAATATTGATGATAAAAAAATTCATATTATAAAACAGAATGTAAATCCAATAGCTTTATTAAATCAAGTAGATAAGGTTTATACAGTCAGCTCCCATATGGGATTTGAAGCATTATTTTTAAAAAAACAAGTTTATTGCTTTGGGGTAAATTGGTATAGTGGTTTTGGTCTGACTGATGATAGTTTTATTTTAAATAAAAAATTATATCAAGATACGCAATTGCATTATCAAAAATTGGGGGATAAAAACCCAGATATCTATCAGTTATTTTATGCCTCTTATATCCAATATAGCCATTATGCCAATCCAGCCACTCAAAAGCCTTGTGATATTGATGAAGTTATAGAATATTTAGCATTAAACCGAGATACTCAGATTCAGCTTTCAGGTCATCTTTTGGCTTATCAAATCAGTGGTTGGAAAAAAAGTTTTGTCAAAGGTTTTGTTGATTTTCCAGATAATTATTTAAAAATAAAATCAAAAAAAATAAAATTATTTTGGTGCGATGATTTATACCAAAAACGTACTCAAAAAATGGATAATAAAGAATTATCTTTTCGGGCTTTTGATGATAATTGGAATTATATTGTTTGGGGTCAAAAAAATAAAAAAACATTAAAACAAAAATTATACCACATCAATCATAAATTACCCCATAAAATTTTTTGTATGGAAGATGGATTTATTCGTTCAAATGGTTTGGGCGCAACATTATTAGAACCAGTTTCAGTTGTGCTTGATGATATTGGTATCTATTACGATGCTAATGAACCTTCAAAATTGGAAAATATTTTGGTTAATATTTGGTTATCTGATGAACAAAAAGAACGAGCAAATAAATTAAAAGAATCATTATTAAAAAATGGCGTTAGTAAATATAATGTA
>CAKAQU010000059.1 GCA_916720335.1 uncultured Moraxella sp.
TGTTGCTACTGCGATAATTTAAATTAACATACGCAAGGCAACCACCTGCATCTTGCATATCCACTTGTTTATCTGATGAGCTAGACACATTTTCGTTTTTGCCATAATCACTTGTTGATTTACAGCTCATAAGTTGTCTTGCAAAATCAAGATTTGGATAATCTTGTGGCATCTATTTAATCTCTCCATAACACTTATTAAAATTTATACCCAAACTATTAAACTCTTTTAAAAACTCTTCCCAATTGATTTTTATTGGGCTTTCATCACCAATTTTCACCCAAACATCACCATTGATGTCTGCCTTATCGCTTAACACCTTAGCAATTTTCCCGTCTTTGTCAATGTATCTACTCATTCTTTAGCCCATATGTTTAAAAGCATCTGATTTGCATTTTTAGGCATGGTTGTTACTTGGTGGTATAATTTTTCCATCAATTTGCCCCAAAGTGCGCCTTATACGCTCTTTTACGCTCTTTTACGCATATTAAACTCTCTGTGCTGGTTTAGCCGCGAGATTCGCGTGGAGCCGCGCCAGTTGTTTAGAAATGTATGCGTCATCAACTGGTTTTCTAACCTCTGGCTTTTGACAGTTCGCAACCCCAAGCGAACTAATGCGCTTGTACGCCTCAATGGTCGTTTCTGTCTGTATTTTATAATCTTGCATAATTTGCTTACTCTGCTCTGGTGTATAGCCATCAAAACAGTAAAGCCATTGTTTCTCAAATGTAAACATGGTTTTTGGGTCAAATTCACGGGGCAGTTTCACCCCATCAAAAACATAATAGCCCTTTTCAACTGTTTCATCTGAAAAATCGTGCGAATTGGATTTTATGCCAAAAGAATCATCACCACTGTGGGTCATTGGTTTTTCGCGTTTTATCCAGTCTATCAGCTTATCCATGCGGATTTGTTCGGTCATCAAATACTTGCCTTGAGCTTCACGATTCACATTGTAACTGACAAACTTAGCAAAGACGGTGTTAAACTCATCTTGTGTTAGCTGCTTGCACCCTGATTGTTGCAAGATTTCAGCTAGCAAATCAAGGCTGGGTGGTTGCCATTGGCTAATGGATTTATTTTTATCAAAACCAGTTGTCGTGTTGTGTGTATTGCTTGGCTGATTTTGTAACGTTTCACTGTTACACACAACACTACTTTTATTATTATGGTTATTATTATGGTTATTAATATTCTCCGGGATTTGAGCGTTACTGGCGTTATATGGTGCGTTACATTTAGCGTTACTCGGCGTTACATCGGTGGCGTTACTGGCGTTACATTGAGCGTTATATAACGTGCGAATTTCGTTTAGCGTCATATTTTTATCAGCCTGTACGCCTTGATTTATAAGGGTTTTTAGCTTTCTTGACTTTTCGGCGCGCTCCGCACCTGTCATCGCATAACCATCAATGTGGTCATAAATTTTAGCGTTACTTGTAACGTTACTTTCGTTACATGGCGCGTTACTGCCTCCGTTACTTGCGTTACTTGTAACGTTACTTTTTTCAGTCGCGTTACGCATGGCAAATCGGATATTTTTGATTTGCTCATCCCAGCTGCTATGACGGTATTTTTTGTTGATGATTTTGAATTTGTCTTTGAGTAGCCATTTTAAATCGGTGCGGTCGTTATCGCTACGGCAACCCATTTTAAAGCACAATAAATCAAAATCCATCGTTAAGCTGCCGCTGCTTTTTTGAGCGGTGCTAAAATACAGTGTGCGCAAATCAAGATAAATGGCGCGTTGGTTACGTGTCATATGCTTGGTATCACTGTCCCAATCGCCAAAGTTATGCGTGATAAAGTGGATATCTGTTGTTGTCATGACGACTCCTAATGGCGGTTTAGATGCCGAGTGCTTGCGTTAAAATCATATTGGTTACTCTTTCATTTGGGTTTGTGTGGGGTTGTTTGATTGTCTTTCTTTAGTTGTCTTAATAAAGCAATACCATTATCAAAAGATAAACGTTTCTTAGTATGACCATTTAATATTTCACTTATTGTGCTTTGAGGAACCCCTGTTATTTTTTGTAATTCTTTTTGAGTTCTTCCCTGAACTTGCAAAAGTTCTTCAACAATATTTTGCCAATTTATCGGTTCATCAATCATAAAAATCCTAAAAAATATAAAATTTATCGGATTATATCCTAAAGCCGATAAATTAACAAGATAATGTTTTTTGATTTTAGTAATTACTTGTGTATAATATTGATTAAACGATAAATAGTTATAAATTGATACTAATAAGCTAAATAAGGCAAGCTATGAGCGAACTCAAAGACCGTTTAAAAACTGCAAGGAAAAATGCCAAAATGACTCAGGCACAACTCGCTAAAGCTGTGCCTATTTCACAGGGTACAATATCTGACCTTGAAAGCGGTAGGAACAAAGGCACAGCAAGTTTGGTTAAAATCGCCCAAGCTCTAAAAGTAAACGCTCATTGGCTCGCTACTGGTGAAGGTGAGATGACCGCCCTGCCAGCTCAAATACAAACAATTTTAGACAATACCACAGGTCCTATTAGTAATAACGCCATCAACCCTGAACAAAAAACATGGTTGCCACTGATGAATATTAGTTTTTCTTGCGGAAATGGTGTGGATGTACAATGCCATTTTGAAGAAACTAAAAAGCAATTGGCATTTGAACCTGACTTTTTGCCCAGTCGTGGCGTTAAAGAGGCTAATGTTCGCCTGCTTTACGCCACCGGTGACAGCATGGAAGAGTTTATTTTTGACGGCGATATATTTGCTATAGATATTAGCGACACTACCATTCGTGACGGGCAAATTTACGCGATATATTTTGAGGGTGAAGCAATGCTTAAGCAAATTTTTAAAGAAGCAGGTGGGCGTTTGATACTGCACAGCAAAAACCCTAAATACAAAGATAAAATCGTGACTGAAGACAATGGAGCGGATTTTAAAGTTTTAGGCAGGCAATTTTGGCGAGCTGGGTAATAGCGTAATTAGATAGAATACAGGATAAATTATTATGATTTTAGATTTGCCCCCACACCTAGAAACCATCATCACCCAAATAGCAGAGGCACAAGGCATTACCGCCCAAGAAGTGGCAATAACCGCCCTACAACAGCGGTTTGCCCCAGATGATGAACAAGCCTATTATGACTGGTTTTATGAACATCATTTTGATATAGAACGCCTCAAGAAAGCCATTGGCGAAACGGACGAGAATGGACGGGCTAAACATACGACAGAAGTGCCAACTTGGGCGTTAAAAGATTTAGCAGCTTTTGATCAATGGTTGGCGAGTGTATGAAAGTAACTTTCTCTGACCCAATGAAGGCTCAACTGCCAGAATTTAGTGACGAAATTCGCCAAGCAGTACTCAATTTTGTGGCGCATGTCAAAGAACACGGTCTAATAGGCTTGCAGGGACGCAACAAATCATCCGTTCCAGACAATGTATATACCAAAAAAGAGCGAGTAAATTATGCCTATGCTCAAAAACATTGTCTCTGGCATTATCATATCAGTATTCCTTGCTATATTGGCGAAGATGGCGATATGACCAGCGAATATATTTTGCATTACCAAAGATTTGATGAAGAGATTGTGATTGTAAGTTTAGCAGCACATCCGCCGTTTGAATTACCAGTATTAAAAACTAATCATGCCACCACATCATTGCAAAAGCTAAGTAAAGTGGTGATGGTGTGGTGTGTGAGAGTTTGTGTAGATGATATTTACCATCTGATTTTCTGAGCGTAAGTCATACAAATCGGAAGTAACAAGAAATCATTAACTCAATTAGCCATTTTAATAACTTAGGAACTTTGAATGAGCAACCAACCAACCTTATTAAAGAAAATGTACATCAAGAATTTTCGCAACTTACAAGACGTGGAGATTGAGTTTGGAACAAGAATCACCGTCATTAGTGGCAAAAATGGCACGGCCAAATCTACAATTTTGGGTTTGGCCGCCCAAATTTTTAGCTTTACCAAAGACTACACAACAAATACAGACTTAAATTATCAAACACTAAATGGGCAAAAATTCAAATCAGAATTTGGGGAACATTTTAGATTATCAGAAAAATATGACAAGCCAGGTGAAATGGATGTTTCATATTGTGTTTATGATGCCTATGAAAAACAAGATATTAATACCTTAAAGTTAAGACTTATTGACTCAAAAGACAGAAGACATCGTACAGTCATCAGAAATAATATCAAGACGAAATATTCAGAGAATACATCAAGAAATATCACCCACCCTGTTACCTACCTTAACCTAAAACGTCTTTACCCCATTGCAGAACGTGAAGAGGCGACAGTTGATATTGATTATCTAAAAAACAATGCCAAAGAGTTTACCAGAATTTGTAGTACTATCGTAGGAAAAGAGAATCACATCATAACATCAACACGAGGCAAAGTTGTCAGCTCATCAGTAGCACATGGCAACAATTATGATCATGAATCTGTATCATCTGGTGAGGATAATGTTGGGCAAATTGTGCAGGCGTTATTTTCCTTTAAAAAACTTAGTGAAGAATACCCAGATTATCATGGAGGACTATTAATTATTGATGAAATTGATGCGGGATTATTTCCTTTTGCCCAGGCTAAAATCATGCAACAACTACAATATTTTGCCCATGATTACAACATACAGATTATTGTTACATCTCATTCACCAATCATCATAGAAGAGATTTTTGACAAATCCCAGAAAAACCCAAAACAGTTTAAAAACATCTTTTTAAGCCAGGCACATGGCAAGCTAGAAATTAAAAATAACTATCAATGGTCGGATATTTACGCTGACTTATTTATAACTACAAAGGTGAAGTCATCTGATATGGTGCTACCCAAGGTAAATATTTATGCCGAAGATGATGAAGCATTTGATTTTTTCAGTAGATTAATCACATCAAAAAATCTTACAAACATCATCAATCGTATCAGAGAAGTATCATTAGGCTGTAAAGATTATCACGCACTTATATCTAAAAAGATTCCTGAGTTTACACAGAAGTCAATTATCGTTTTTGATGGTGATGAAAGCAAAGCGGAACGACAAAAACATCAAAAGACATTCGAAAAACAGCATAACTTGATTACCTTACCCACCATTCAACCACCAGATAGACTATTATTTAGATTTTTATTTGAACTACCAGATGATGATAGTTTTTGGCATAATGACCTTAGGTTTACCAAAGAAGTTTTTAGAAATTGCACAAATTCACAATCAATCATTAACAGATTGGTGTTAACAAATGAAAATATCAAAAATTTTGATAATATTGTTCAGCAGGACTTGGATAACCCCAATACAAACGGATTGAGAGAATTGTTTAAAGGATTTTACAAAGATAAAGATATACAAAAATTGTTAAAAAATAAAAATACTTGCCCTTTTGCTTACTATATCAATAAAAATCTCGAACAAAAACAAGAGTTTGAAAAGAAATTTATTGAGTGCTTAAAATATGTATTGCAACATGGATTTGGTGAACCTAAATCCAAGATAGAAACTTATTTCAATGGCCAAACTTAAAAATTAGTGTTAAAATAACTAAAATTTTTGAGATTAAGGCCGTGCGACGCTCCCCTTCGCCATTACGCTATCCAGGTGGTAAAGCCAGTATTTTTGATATGACCAAGGATATTATCATTGGTCATGGGCTGGCATCTTGCCAATACGCTGAACCTTATGCAGGAGGCTGTGGGCTTGCCTTGTCTTTGTTGTTTGATGGTGTGGTGTCAAAACTACATCTAAATGACATTGACCCATCTATTGCAAGTTTATGGGAAAATATTGTATTTCATCCAGATGAGCTTTCTAACCGCATACAAGATGCCAAACTCACCATAGATGAGTGGAAAAAACAAAAGCAAGTACAAAAAGATAAACACTTGGCCAAACCGATGGATTTGGCTTTTTCTACATTGTACCTAAATCGAACCAATCGCTCTGGTATCATCAATGCAGGCGTCATAGGTGGAATTAATCAAACTGGCAACTACAAGATGGATTGCCGCTTCAATAAAGCAGATATTATTAATAAAATTCATGCCATTGCCAATCGTCAGTTAGACATTTGTGTTTATAATTTAGATGCAATTGAGTTTATCACAAAATTAGAAAGTTATGATAATTTACTACTGATGATAGACCCTCCTTATTACAACAAGGGGCAAACCCTATATGCTAATTTTTACCAGCATAAAGACCATGTAAAAATTGCTGATATATTATCCAAAACCAAACTACCGTGGTTATTGACCTATGATAACACACCTGAAATTGGTCAACTATACCAAAGTTTTAATCAATACTTTTTTAATATCAATTACAGTGTGGCCAACAAGCGTGTAGGAAATGAATTACTAATCACTTCACCGTTTTTTGATAAAATAACCCATGAACGTTTATTTTCTTAAAAGTCAATATATGATAAACACTTAGGAAACTTTTTTTATAAAACAACAATTCAGATATTCTGATTTTGTTAGACTTTTTTAAGTAAAAACCATCATTTTCACCTATTATTCCCAAGCCACCTTAAGAAAGGTGGTTTTTTATTGTCTTAAAAATCATGGGGTTGTAAATTATATTATTAATTTTAGGATATTTTAACTTTACTTAATATCGGTTTTAGGATATTATACCCACATCACCAACAAATGGAGCAACCAATGCTTTTTAAGATTTTAGCAGCACTTTTATTTTGGGTAATAACAGCATGGGTCACGATAAACGCCCTAGAACATCATCACCAAGAGAAAATTATGATTGCTGAACAAGCCATCATGGAACAAGAAGCCTTTGATGAAAAACTTGCCCAAATTTCTGACGAGGATGGTTATCAACCTTATAGTGAATTTATCTATAACGATGACACCACGCCACCACAAACACTCAACCCACCTAAGGAGTAGCGCAATGCAAATCATGGACCCCTTAATTAAAACCGTTACCAGTCTTGCGCCAAATTTTATCCACCTACCCAAACCGCTTTGTCTATCTTGTGATTTGGATGGTCATAAAATTGACATCAACTCAAGCGGGCGCGGTCATGGCATTATCTATATTAGCCTGACTCCTGAAACAGGAGTACACGATGCAGCCTATTTGGAAGTGTACTTTGAATTTTCGTCGGATATACGCTTGATTAATGATGAATATAGCTGGCATGGTACGTATGCCCAAATTGATGATGTTTATAACATGCGCATCAATAATATAACGGTTGGCGATTGTTTGCATTATCAAGGCGATTTAAACAACCCTGCCATCAAACAAATCATCACCAAATTTATTTATACAGAGGGCGAAAACTGGCTAAATGAAAACTTTGATAGAGTATTTGATGATAGTGGTAAAGTTTGTTTTGCACTGTGTGCAAGAAACTAGGAGAAAACCATGATAAAAGCAACAAAAACTGCTGACTTATCCCGTCTTGACTGGTTACGCTTACGCCAAACAGGTATTGGCGGCAGCGATATATCCGCGATTATGGGCATTAATCCTTATAAAAGCGCTTACGATTTATACTGTGAAAAAACAAATCAAATCGCTGACAGCGATATTTCTGAAGCAGCGTATTGGGGCGTATTGCTCGAAGATGTAGTTGCCAAAGAATACGCCAAACGCAACGAAGTTAAAGTGCAAAGAGTGAATTACCTGATTCGCCACGAAAAGCACGATTGGGCAATTGCCAATATTGATAGAGCCATTGTTAATAAAGAAATTGCAGGAAATGTACGCATTAAAGACGACAAATTAACCACTGACAAATTGTTAGAAGTCAAAACAGCCAGTGAATACGTCAAAAAGAATTGGGGCGATGAGCATACAGACCAAGTGCCTGACCATTACAACTTACAGTGTCAGTGGTATATGGGCATTACCAAGGTTTACAAATGTGATTTAGCACTTCTTTTGGGTGGCAATAAATTCAAACAATATCACATTGATTTTGATGAAGAGTTATTTGAAATGATGCTAGAACAAGCTGAGGATTTTTGGGTCAATCATGTATTAGCAGGCGTACCACCCACCGCAACCACTTTGCAAAACGTACGCCAAAAATACCCAAAAGCTGATATAGATAGCACGCTTGATTTACCAAGCAATGACAATCAAATTGATGTGATTGATACTTATTTTAACTTAAAAGATGAGGAAAAACAGTTGCAAGATAGGCTCACCAAAGCCCAAATTGATTTAATTGAACTGGTAGGCAATCACGAAGCATTAGCGATTGATGGCGAAGTTATTTTGACTTATAAAAACCAAAAAGGGCGAGAAACGTTTGACAAAAAAACTTGCTTAAAATCCCATCCAGAGCTCGCCAATATATTTTGTGAATTTACCAAAACATCTCAATCTACACGCGTTTTACGGCGTTTAGTTGCTTAATTTTTTTTAATCGTTTCAACCATTCTAAGGAAATTTTTTTATGAACGAACTTATGCACACCACCACTCAAGTCCAACCCATGAATGAATCCTTAAGTCAAATCATGTTTAATGATGGTTTATTTGCTAAGTGCGAACGTTTAGCGCAAATCATGGCATCAGGTTCTTGCACCATTCCCAAGCATTTACAAGGCAAAGTGGGCGATTGCTTTGCCATTATTGGACAATCATTGCGCTGGGGCATGGACCCGTTTGCTGTTGCCCAAAAGACCCATTTAGTCAATGGCACATTAGGCTATGAGGCACAATTAGTAATTGCCGTTATTAACGCCAGAGCGCCAATTGTCGGTCGGTTAAAATTTGATTATTTTGGTGACTGGTCCAAAGTCAAATCCAAAGATGATAAGTCTGACAATGTTGGTGTGGTTGTATCAGCCATCATGCAAGGCGATACAGAACCAACCACACTATCCATCAGCATGGCACAAATTGGTACCGTGCGAAACTCGCCACTATGGACAGCCGACCCGCGCCAACAGCTTGCCTATCTAGGGGCAAAACGTTGGGCGCGCTTATATTGTCCTGATGTGATTTTGGGCGTTTACACACCCGATGAGCTTGCCGATAGACCAAGCGAACCTAATCTAGTTGCTCCAGAGCCTGCCAAAAATAGTGGCAGCCAGTCTATCAAAGAGCGCATCAAAGCCAAACGTCAAACCGCTGAAGAAGTACAGGCAATCGAATGTTATGACATCAAACCAGTCATCAAAAAGATTACCAACGCTACAGATTTGGCATCCATCAAAGATATTGGTCATGAAATTAAGGCGCTAAAAGATGACCCAAATATCAATCTATGTGGTGATGATTTGGAAATTATGCGTATTGCTTACAAGTCAAGATGCACATTTTTTGAGCTATCGGATTTGATTGCAAATATAACACTAGATACAGCTCAAGTCGTACGTCAAACATTATATGACAAACAAAACGATTTGACCGCTGATGAATTTGAGATTTTGGACAATAATCTAGACTATCAACTGCATCAATTAGAAGGTAATCATTAAATTTTATAAGGCAGGCAGTATCTACCGCCTGCTTTGTCATAACAAAAGCGCTAGAAACTTATAATCATGAGTTGTTTTTTGGAACGGAGCTAATATGAATGAAATTGATACAACAACTATGCTATTTTTGCGATATAAAAAGCCAATAGTTGCACTAAATACCATCATTGCTGACTATTTGCCACATCTAAATGAAAAATCAGCACGCAGACAAGCCAACACCTGTTCTCTACCCTTTCCTGCTTTTCGCACGAGCAACAGCACCCAAGCGGAATATTTTGTTAATATTAGCGATTTGGCAATGTGGTTAGAAAAAGAGCAGGAACAAGCGCGGCAAGACTGGCAAGCGATGAATTCATAAGATGAGCAGACTACGTTTTTTGTAGTCTGCTTTTTTATTGCATCATATTTGCAACTCAATTATGATAATATTAAATAATTATTTGATTTTTAATAATTATTTTAAAATGTTGCTCCAACCCGCCATAGGTGCAAGTATTAAACGATTATCGATTTTTAAGCCGCCAATGTACAAAGGCTTCAGTAAATCATGTTGGTTTTTTATTAAGTTTTTTGTCATGTGGTATAACTTTATATAATTTGGTATAATTGAATATTTTAGCTTATTAAATAAGCTTAAGCGACAAATGATTTAATTAATTTAAAAAGTAAGCATTAATTTACAATGTACTTACTAATTCGTTTTATTTCACCAATCATAATAAGTGTTGTAACAAGCATTCATCAGATAAATTTATCAATCGCTAGCCTGTAGTTGTCATCAAAAATACAGTAGATTAGCGATTTTTATAATCATTTTTAAATCAATAACTTATCATTTTGTTTTTACAAAAAATTTATGTTATACTTCAAAAACTCTCTTTATAAATAGCTTTAGCGAATTTAGGCTGTCAAAGCCTTACTCGGTAAAGTCTAGAAACGAGGGAGCAGCTACCTACGGGTAGCTGTGTGTAGCCGCGGGAAGCCAACGGCGCGACACGTCAAGATGGCGCAGTTCGTAACGATGA
>CAKAQU010000060.1 GCA_916720335.1 uncultured Moraxella sp.
TTTTATTTGTTTTAAGATAAATGGCGGAAGTTGTGAGATTCGAACTCACGGTGGGCTACAAACCCACGCCGGTTTTCAAGACCGGTGCATTCAACCGCTCTGCCAAACTTCCGTAGGCGTGTATTATATAGATTTTTTGCTGAAATGCAAGTATTTTTTTAATTTTTAAAAAATTTTTGGTACACGTCTGGGTGTGCTAATTTCTTCAATACTGATAAACTCTTCATTACGGCAATTGTTTTGTGGGCGTACAATATCTCGTACTAAAGCAGCTACTTCATAGACCACGCGACGACTGTGCATCAAGTTATTTTTTGGTTTTCTCCAATCTAAGGGCAACACCAAAGGCGCCTCATAAGGATAGGTTTGCACGCCTGCTTTTGCAAATTGTCGTCTAGCTCTTGCCATATGATAACGATCGGTTACCAAATAGATACTATTTGATAACTCATGATATTTTAATAACTTAGCAGTAAAAATTGCATTCTCACACGTGTTCATGCTGGCATTATCACTTATCATAAACGAGTATAATTTTGAAGTTTTTAAATAATCACTCAGCCAAGGCGATTCGGCACCACTGGTAATAATTGGGAGCTTAGTTTGTTGGTGCAGTTGATAAGCGGAATCGGCGCGCAGTTTACTATAATGATTTAGAATAATTTTACTACCATCTTGATTGGTTTGTTTTGTCAATCCCCCACCAAGCACAACAATGCTTTGGGGAGATTTGTCATTTTTTGGCAACGTCATAACCGAAAAAAATGATAAAAAATGAACACCCAACCATGAAAACACTGGAGTAAATGGCAAAACCCCTATCACAACAAGTAACAACAATAATTTTACAACAAACAACAAAAACCGTTTTTTAAATGACGGTTTTGGTTTGTTATTATCAGAACGTTTTCGGGCAAAAATTTTACCAAACATCAAGCAACCAATATCTTTTATTTAGACTTCCAAGCTATTTATCGTTTTGATTAAGAAACACCACCTTGACCATCCACCCATACTGGTTCGCGTTCAAGCACTACGCCAAAGGTTTGATTTACCGCTTCTATGATAAAATTTTGGGCGTTTTGAATATCTTGTTGGGTTGCTTGATTTGGAGCATTGTTTACCAATACCAATGCCTGATCTTTATGCGTTAAAATTGGTGCCACGCCTTTACCTTTAAGACCTGATTTATCAATAAGCCAGCCAGCAGGTAACTTGACTTGATTTTCATCGACTGCA
Source organism: uncultured Moraxella sp. (assembly GCA_916720335.1). Classification (GTDB taxonomy): domain Bacteria; phylum Pseudomonadota; class Gammaproteobacteria; order Pseudomonadales; family Moraxellaceae; genus Moraxella. The sequence goes on from CAKAQU010000060.1 coordinate 1,240, forward strand.
TAGCAAGGTAAATCTGCAAACTTTTGTTTTAATTGATGAAATTTTTCCAATTGAATAATGGGATTTTTAAAAAATGAGCCACAATTTGGTAAAATTTTAGGGTCAGGCAGTTTTTCTTGACGAATACTTATAACCGCCTCAAATACATCACTAGGTAATAGATCAGCATGCTGATTTTTCGTAGAAATTTGCTGTGCCACTTTTTCAACATCACCATAACTGGTAATAACTTGATTGGGATTTTTGTGTAAACAAAATGCTACTTCTGTAATCAAATAACGATTGGGGTTTTGTTTAAAAAAGCTGTCTCGATAAGCAAATTGACATGCCTGATTATTAAGCAACATCTTTTCGCCTGTCATTAAATCGTAAGCAATAACATAATCAATAAAATCAGAAACTTGTACACCATAAGCGCCGATATTTTGCACAGGACTTGCCCCTACCAGACCCGGAATTAATGCCAAATTTTCCAGCCCATACCAACCATTTTTTAGACAAGTTTCTATCAAAGCATGCCAATTTTCACCACTTTGAACACTGATGATTATTCTTTCATCTGACTCTTGAACAATTTGAATGCCAAATAAAGATGGAGAAATAACTAGAGCATCTAAATAATTAGGTAGCAACACATTACTACCGCCTGACAAAATAAAAATGGGTAATTTTTGCTCTTTAGCAAAATCAATTGCGGGTTTGATTTGGCAAACGTCTGTTATCTTAACAAAAGTACGGGCAATACACTTTAAAGCCATTGTATTAGCATGGCTTAAATCATAGTTAAACATTGCAGAGATGGTATTCACAATTCACTTTCCTAACTATTACATAATGCTATTTTACAACTTGGTTAAATTTTGATTATTATTTTGCCAAATTGATATCCAGTTATCAGCAGTTTTTTGTATCTGAACAAACATTTGTCTAAAATCATCAAGATTGCCATAATAAGGGTCGGCAACATCTACTGTATCAAATGCTAAAAGTGTACCAATTGGCTGATTTAAATGAAAATCTTGAGCCTTTTTTTGTAATTTTTGCAAGTCATTAAAATTATTTTTATCCATGGCAAAGATAATATCAAAACGATAAAAATCTTCCCATTGAATTTGCCTGGCTCGTAGCTGACTTAAATCATAGCCTAGTTTTTCCCCTACCGTTATCGCTCTATTGTCTGGTTTTTCACCAATATGATAGCCAGCTGTACCTGCTGAATCTAACACAATATCAAGGTTTTTTTGGGTTATTTTTTGACGCAAAACCGCTTCAGCTGATGGCGAACGGCAAATATTACCTAAACAAACCAATAATACAGATTTTGGAACATTCATACAATCCCCTTTTTTACCATTGGCTATGTAATTTTTGCAAATTACGGCGTTCTTTTTTATTGGGTTTGGTGTCAGGTTTGGCTAAATTTTGCCATTTTCTTTGCTCAGCAAGAAAAGTTCTAGTAATGATACTTTCTTCAGTCTCTTCATATAAACTGCTAGCAATGGTGAAATTAGCTCTTTGTTCTGATAGCGCCTTGATAATAATGGTTTTTTGTTCCTGTGTGCTGGCATTACCCTGTCTAATGGTCAAAATATCGCCAATTTTTAATTCCTTACTGGTTTTAATTTTTTTGCCATCCATATGAACTCTTCCGACTTCAATTGCTTCTTTTGCCAAAGAACGTGTGCGAAAAAAACGTGCTGCCCAAAGCCATTTGTCAGCGCGTACTTTTAAAATGGTTTCTGCAGGATTTGATGTTGTCATAATTTTTTACCAAATAATAAAAACAAAGCAATGCCAAAAAGCACTGCTTTGATAATAAAATGCTACTTCAAGATGAATTAATAAGCACAAAACTCAACATCTGCAACTTTTAAATCAGGAGAAACAAAAATTCTATATTTTCCTGATTGGCTGACTTTATAACTAGCGCCAGTAACGCCCTCTTCTAATGGAGAGACTTTTGCATTACGAGGGTTTAATACTTTATTTATTTCCCCATCATTAACATTCACAGTCAATGTTTGCCCTTTTGTTAAATATAAGCTAAAAGCATCAAGATTGGACACTGCACCAGAATAAGAACTGCAATAACTACCTTTAGTAAACTTTACAGGAATATCTTTTGCTGAGACTTGAGTTGCTGATAATGCCAATAAACCAAAAACAAAAAGTAATGACTTTCTCATAACATTGCTCCATCCATACCGTGGCAGTTAAATAACTTAATATCCAACTGCCACTAAGTTATATTCAACCTCAATTTACTTATGCGTTTATTTTACTTTAATAAAAATAACATCTAAATCTTTGGTGGGCTTAAAGTTTTTTTCAACAACTTGGAATTTACCTTGACCAATTTTATTGACCTTACCTTTGCCTGCCCAACAAAATGAAGTCACTTCGTCGTTATCACGCTCAACGGTTAATTTAAAATTCTCAATTGGTTTTGCCCAATTTGCTCCCGTTGTCAAAATATACCCCAAAGAAGAGTAGGTATTACCCATTTCTGTTTTGTTTAGTAATTTTTTAATACCATCATCTATGCAAAACATTTCGTGTTCACTTTCTGTTACAGCAACACTTCCACCAATCAAAGGTTTGTAACTGTGTTTGATGTTGGTAACACTATTTGCTTTAAATAGTTGCTGCCAGCTATAAATAACTTGACTTTCCCAATACACAGCATACAGTAAATCATCTTCAGAATTCATATCAATATTGCTGGTACTGCCAATGAGTTGTTTTAATTTTGGATTATCACATTTTAATAATTTACGATGAATTGCTGACAAATCGCCTTTTACCGTCCAAGGATATTGTATTTCTTTTTCTGTCACACCACAACTTTTGAATTCTTCAGTCACATCAATTTGTTTAGCTTCAAAATCCAAACTTCCATCTTTTGTTAATGGGTACATAAAAGCACGAACATGGGTTTGGTAATTAACAGGCTTATCATTTACTAAAATTTTAAAACTATCAATCGTTTCTGCGGTATCTGAAAAATTATAATCTTGTGGTACAGGAACACTAGGCAGAGGAAATAAAACAGTTTCAGTAATATCTTTATTACTTGTATTTTTAAATTGATAATCAACCTTAATTAAATTTTTACTAATCTGCAAATCTTCGCTTTGCATGGCAATTTTATCGTTTTTAATATACTCTACACCGCCAGTAGCAACATAACCTATAGAATCATTAGCAAAGACACTACCAGCAAATCCCAGACACAAACTTACCAATAATGTTTTTGATAATACCGTTTTATTAAAAACTTTCATAAATCACCTTTTGTATTAAACTATGTATTAAACTATAAAATAAATAAATTATTTCACTAATGCCGAAATGGTTTTAAAGGCTGGGTTTTTTGATGATTGGCAAAGCTCAAATAAAATCATTTCGGTACTAACCACGATAACACCCTGTTGTATCATACGTTTTAATGTCAAGTGCTTATTTTGAGCTGCACGTGAACTGGTTGCATCAGCTACCACCACTGGCGTAAACCCTAATTGCAATAAATCCATTGCGGTTTGCAATACACAGATGTGTGTTTCTATTCCAAACAGCAATACAACTGGACGATTATTTTGCTTTATCTTCTGAAATGTTATCTCATCATCACAAGAACTAAAAGTATTTTTTTCTAGAATGTTATTTTCTAGGTTTTTATTAAATACATTTTTGATATCTGATATTGTATTTCCCAAACCTTTAGGGTATTGTTCATTAATTATTAATGGGATATTTAGTGCAGATAACCCTTGAATTAATATTTTGGCATTTTTTATAATAACTTCGTAATTGTCAATATGCGGTATTAATTTTTCCTGCATATCAATCAATAACGCTTGAGTATCTTTTGGTAAAATACGATACATCATTTGTCCTAATTTTCTATTTAGAAAATACCATTACAAATTTTTGATTATTTTTTGATTGTGAGTGAAAACCCACGGGTTTATAAACTGTACTTAATTCCATACGGCAAGCACTGCCATCAAAAAAACCAATCCACTGTTTGGGCAATTGGAAGTAATATTGGGTATAGGTTAAAAACTGAGGCACTCGCCCTACTGAAGACGGCGAATAAGGAATCTCATGTTTATCTGCTTTAACACCCGTTACTTCTTCTATTAATTCTATACTTGAGCATTGATTTTCCTTAAAGGAAAATTCCACTGAACCTAATAGCTCTGAAATGTCCATTTCATAAGGATTCAACCAAACCTGAAATCTTATATGATTTAAGGCATGATTTGGGTTATCTTTTATGTCATTATAAAATATCACAACTGATTCATCAAAAGTATTTTGAGTAACTTTATTATATAAATCTGACTCACCAAACGCTTGGCCCACCGCCTTTAAATTCATGAATTGATTATCTTGTGCTAGTTGGAAAATAGCTTTGATAGTTTTTATTTGAGCTTTTTGATTGTTGATTTTTTGCGTATCACTTTCTTTATAAGCAGCTTTTGCACAAGCTTGCTGATTAAAAATCAGCAAAAATAAACCAAATAATAATGTAAACTTGTTCATAGTTTATATATTTAACAATCAATGGGTTTATTCTATCACAACTTATTCATAAATATCACTATTTGTTGTTAATTTATGTTATTTAATCATGGTCATCGGGTTGATATAACTGTTATTTTTTAACATACGAAATTCAGTCAATACTACCCCATTACCACTAGCGCGCATACTGGCAATTTTTTGACCTGCTTTTACATTTTGCCCTTCTTTAACAACAGCATCTTTAATAAACCGATACTCTGTAATCATGCCATCAGCATGACGAATGGCAATAGACGCATCAGGCATGCTATTTTGGTCAGCATAAATCACCGTTCCCGCCTGACTGGCCATAATAATATCGCCATCTTTACCCATAAACCAAACACCCTGAGTTTGTATTGACTTTCCATCAATTTTACGCACAGCTCCAAAATGTCGAACGATTTGACTTTGCCGACTGACAGGGTAAACAAACCCATTGGAATTAGCCGTATTTTTAGTTGAAATAGGCTGAGACGAGCTTTGTTTTGTAGACGATGGAGTAATGACAGGCATTGTTGTCGATGGTTTAGGAACCGATGCGTTATCAGTATTTAAAATGATTTTGGTGTTATTTTTTGGTTTTTGAGGTGTTTTGGCTACCGTTTCACTTTGGGTATTGTGTTTGGTACCGCCCTTCCATAAAATCAGCCACTGTCCCGTATAAATTGTATTATCACGGTCTAGACGGTTATTTTTTGAAATGGTTTGTTTATCTATTTGAAAACGTTTAGCAATTTGCCCAACTGTATCACCCTGTCTAACCTGATAATAATTTGGAACACCTTGAGCATTGTAAGCAATTTTTGGTTGAGAAGTTGCTGACTGATACGTTGGTTTTGACGCACATGCTGACAATAACAAAATAACCAAAGCCGCGCCCGCCAAATTAATTTTTTGTGTCATCATTTTTTTAACCCATTAAATTTTATCAATATTTTTTGAATATACACTTGTAATTTTACCATCATGTAGACGATATGCAAGTAATTGACCGCCCCAAACATAGCCTGCATCCAAAGCTTGTACATAGTCTGTTTGCACTTGAGCTTCTAGTGCCGCCCAATGCCCAAACAAAATTTTGCGCTTTCTAGGTACTTGCCAAAAAAACCAAGGCAAAAACCCTTTGGGCATTGGGTCGTTTAATGATTCTTTAAATGAAAATTCTAACGTGCCATGTTCATCACATAATCGCATTCGGGTAAAATAGTTGGCAATCGCACGCAAACGAGAATAGCCCTGCAAATCCTTTGACCAGATATCGGCTTTTTTGCTGTACAAGTTCGGCAATAATTTATCAAGTTTTTTTAAACTACCGCCCAGATGCGCTTCCAGTTCTTTAGCGTATTTTTTAGCTTCTTTAACGCTCCAATTAGGCGGTATACCAGCATGGGTTAAAACGGTTTTTTCATCAGGCAGCGCCAATAAAGGTTGACAGCGCAACCAGTTTAATAGCTCATCACAATGAGGGCTTTGTAAAATGCTTTGGGTTTTATCTTTGGGTTTGGCAGCAACAAATCCGCGCCAAACCGCCAATAAATTAATATCATGATTTCCCAAAACTGTTGTCAAAGCACCCTTTTTTGATAATCGCTTTACCTCTGATAAAGTTGCTAAAGAGTCCTCGCCGCGCGCCACAATATCCCCACAAAGCCAAATTTTATCTAAATTTTCATCAAACAAAATAGCTTTTTTTAACTGTTCAAATCCTTCAAAACAGCCCTGCAAATCGCCAATGACGTACTGATAACGGTAATTTTCTTGGTGATTCATATTCTTTTTTCTAAATAATTATGAATTTAAATTTGTTATTTTAGATAAAGCCATATCTGATAACTGAACAAAATCAGCGACGGATAAATTTTCTGGTCTTGCCATTGGGCTGATATTGATTAAATTAAAATCTTCATCAGTAAAAACAGGCAAGGTAGCAACGGTTTTAAAAATTGAACGTAAAGTTTTGCGACGATGATTAAAGGCTTCACGAACAACCAACATCAACAATCGTTCGTCTTTAGCAGCTATTGGTTTTTGTTTAAAAGGGATTAAACGAAAAACTGCACTGGTGACCTTGGGCGGAGGGTTAAACGCTCCTTTTGGTACGGTTAATAAATACTCTGTTTCACAAAAGTATTGCATCACAACTGACAATCTGCCATATTCTTTTGTATCTGGTGATGAGGTTATTCTATCCACAACTTCTTTTTGAAGCATAAAATGCATGTCAATAATAACATCACTAAATTCCAATAAATGAAATAAAATGGGTGTTGAAATATTATAAGGCAAATTTCCCACAATACGAAAAGACCCTTTGCCCAATTTTTCTGCTAATTGACGATAATTTATCAACATAGCATTGTCATTAATAATTGTAAAATCAGGATGACTATTAGCACCAATGGTCATTTTCAAACCATTTGCCAAATCCCTATCCAGCTCAATCGCCGTCATACCATTGACTTCAGCAAGCAAAGGTTCTGTCAATGCCCCAAGACCTGGACCAATTTCTAGCAAATTATCGGAATGTTTTAAATGAATACTATCAACAATGTGACGAATGACACTCGTATCATGGAGAAAATTTTGTCCAAAGCGCTTACGTGGATTGTGTCCAAGTTGTTTGGGTGTACGCATATTCATTTAATCTGCCTTTTGCAACTGTATTTAAACATAGTTAAACATTTGTATTTAATTTTATAAGTTTTATAAGGTTTAATTGCACCTTGGTTATTCATTGTACCTTGATTACTCAAAAAATTAAACCATTTATCTGATTTCACTTCTTAATCCTCCCAACTCAATAAAAGCGTTGCATTTTTAGCAAAAATCTTCTATAATGTTGGCTGTTTTTTGAGAGCCCTTCGTTTCCCCAACTCAAATTTATAGTCAAATCAAGATATTATCTTGAATTGATGAATAATTTATCTCTCTCAAATCCATTTTTTGTATAGGTTTTATATGACTACTACCATCAGTGCCAAACCCGCTGAAGTTGTACACGATTGGTATATCGTGGATGCTGAAGGCAAAACATTAGGTCGCTTGGCGAGTGAAATTGCTTCTCGTCTGCGTGGCAAACATAAGCCTTGCTACACACCACACGTTGATACTGGCGATTATATCGTTGTTATTAATGCTGACAAAGTAGCGGTAACCGGCAAGAAAGCCGAAGATAAAAAATACTATCGTCATACTGGTTATCCTGGCGGTATTAAAGAGACTAACTTTACCAAGTTAATCGCTCATAAACCTGAAGATGTGCTGCATAAGGCTGTTAAAGGCATGTTACCAAAAGGTCCACTTGGTTATGCAATGATTAAGAAATTAAAACTGTATGCGGGTACAGAACACCCACACGCAGCCCAACAACCTAAAGTGCTAGACATCTAATCAAGGAGACATTATGGAACGCAATTACGGCACTGGTCGCCGCAAGACTTCTACTGCTCGTGTCTTCCTATCTAAAGGCACAGGTAATATCATCATCAACGGCAAAGCACTTGATGAATATTTTGGTCGCGAAACTTCTCGTATGGTGGTTCGTCAACCATTAGAATTGCTAAACGTTGTAACTGATTATGATTTATACATCACAGTTACTGGTGGTGGTGCTAGCGGTCAAGCTGGCGCAATTCGCCACGGCGTAACTCGCGCATTAATTGAAGCTGACGAAACCTTCAAACCTGCCCTAAAAGCAGCTGGATTTGTTACTCGTGATGCTCGTGAAGTTGAACGTAAAAAATTGGGTCTGCACAAAGCGCGCAAACGCCCACAATACTCAAAACGTTAATCCCATCTTCGTTTTGTTTAAACCCTATCATTTACTTGATAGGGTTTTTATTCTCAACGTTCATTTAATTAAATGTTAATTTAATATTTTTAATCATTTGGTGAGAGTTTTGAGTATCCAAATAACCTTGCTGATAAAGTAACTGGAAATTTGGGCTATTCATAATTTGCCTTTGTGCAATTTCATAAACTTGGATCTGGCGTGATTGTGCCTTGTTTTTTGGTAACTGCTCCACATCAAGCGACGGATTATCGCTCAATACATGCAACTGATTATCAATTTTAGCTTGTTGGAAATATTGGGTAAATTTGCATACAAAACTCTTAAATGTTACATTGGTCTGCATGTTTTTATTGGTGGTGTAAAAAGTGCATTCACCATCAATACTGCCCATCATAATGGATTGACTCGCCAAAGCCAGTTCATCTGCATCCAACCACTGATTTTCTCTAGCCAAGCTTAGCCAATAGTCCCATTTGTCAGCTGTCCACACACCTGTTAGTTCTTGAACTGGTGGTTTTAACATCCTAGATAATTGTTGCTGATTAATTGGTAAATGAGAATCAATTCTCGTGGGATTCGCTAAATTTTCATTCGCTAAATTTTCATTCGCTAAATTTTCATTCGCTAAA
>CAKAQU010000061.1 GCA_916720335.1 uncultured Moraxella sp.
GCAGCGTACTGGGTGGTCAAAGTCAGCAAAATAGCGGTTTAGGCGGTGTTTTGGGCAATGTCTTAGCCAGTCAATTAGGCAATAATACATCCAATTCTGCCTTGGGTGGAATCTTAGGCAGCGTACTGGGTGGTCAAAGTCAGCAAAATAGCGGTTTAGGCGGTGTTTTGGGTAGTGTGCTAGGCGGTCAAAGCCAATCACAAAACCAGTCAGGTGGTTTGGATAAAAGTACATTATTGCTTGCACTGTTACCAATTGTGTTAGGTTTTATCCAAAGTAGCGGCGGGCTTTCAGGTGTATTAGATAAAATTAAGGGAAGCGGACTGGGTAATCAAGCACAATCTTGGGTAAATATAGACACTAACAATGATGGTATTGATGCAGGCGATGTAATTCGACTGTTTGGGCAAGATACCATTAATAATGCTTGTCAGCAAACTGGTGCAAGTCAAAATCAGGTGTGTCAGGGTATTGCTGAATTATTGCCACAGGTGGTAAATGATTTGACACCAACGGGCAATCTTAATGATAGTGAACAAGCTGCTAATCAAGAAATCAGCGATATTTTAACTCAATTGCAAAAAGTTTTATAAAATCCGATAAACGGTTTAAATAAGGCAATGAATGCATTCATAGATAATCAACTTTCTTTGTTATAATTAGTTACAAATGTAACAGATTATATAACAGCCTAAAAGCCAATAAAAATGAGTCCGTTAGGACAGATTTTTAGAGGTTTTTGGGCTGTATTGTTTTTGGGTTATAACAAAGGAGGCTGATATGCCTTTTAAACCAATACCTGCCGCCATTGCTGTTGGCATTACATTGTTAATTTGGTTTGTGATACCCGTTCCAGAAGGTGTCGCTCCTAACGCGTGGCATTTACTCGCTTTATTTGTAGGAACCATTGCGGCAATTATTGGTAAAGTTTACCAATTGGGGCAATTGCTTTGATTTCCATTGCATTGGTTGCTATTACAGGAGTTACTGCCGATTCGCCTAAGCAAGCTCTAAATGACGCACTGTCCAGTTTTTCTAATTCATTAATTTGGCTGATTGGTATTTCTATTATGATTTCAAGAGGCTTGATTAAGACGGGTTTGGGGGCAAGAATCGCCTATAAAGTTATTTCTGTTTTTGGTAAAAAAACTTTAGGGATTGGTTATTCCTTGGCAATTGCTGAATTGATTTTAAGTCCCATCACGCCTTCTAATACCGCTCGTGGTGGTGGCATTATTCATCCAATTATGAAGTCCATTGCTAATAGTTTTGATTCTAAAGTGGAAAACGGCACACAAAATCGCATTGGTAAATATTTATCATTGGTTAATTATCATTCAAACCCAATTACTTCAGCAATGTTTATTACCGCCACCGCTCCAAACCCAATGGTGGTTAAATTAATCAGTGATGCCACAGGTGCTAATATTTCTATTACTTGGACCCAGTGGGCAGTAGCGATGTTATTACCGGGCATTGCATGTATTTTGCTAATGCCTTTAGTTATTTATTTTATACAAAAATCTGAAATCACTCAAACGCCTAATGTTAAAGAATTTACCAGTGCCAAACTGTCTGAATTAGGTGCTATCAGCGCCCATGAAAAAATAATGCTAGGCGTGTTTGCATTTATGCTACTTTTATGGGCAAATATTCCTGCAATGCTTTTTGGCAGTGCTTTTGAGGTTGATGCAACCACAACCGCTTTTTTGGGGCTGTCCATTTTAATTTTGACGGATGTCTTGACTTGGGATGACGTGTTAAAAGAAAAATCAGCATGGGATACCATTATGTGATTTAGTGCTCTGATTATGATGGCAACATTTTTAGGTAAATTAGGGCTGGTGAAATGGTCTCTCAGAATATTGAGTTTGCGATTGGACATGCTGGCGTTTCATGGGTGGGGGCAGTGGCAATCTTGACACTGATTTATCTTTACACTCATTATTTTTTTTGCTAGTACAACTGCCCATATTACTGCGATGTTTGCTGCTTTTTATGGTGTTGGTTTAACTCTTGGGGCGCCACCGATGCTTTATGCATTAATTTTGGCAGCAACAAGCAGCTTGATGATGACTTTAACTCATTATGCGACGGGTACAGCACCTGTTATCTTTGGTTCAGGTTATACTACACTTGGTGAATGGTGGAAAGTTGGTTTTGTCATGAGTGTGGTCAATTTGATTGTTTGGATTGGTGTGGGATTGGTTTGGTGGAAGGTTTTAGGCTATTACTAACACACCTTAAAATAACTGTAATAACAAAATACCAAGTCAATTTGGCATTTTGTTTAATTTATTTATTTGTTTATCATGACTGATTTAGCTGCTTAAGTTACTAGTGTAAACATTATTACACTGATAAACTTTCATTGATTTTTATCAATTTAATAAATAATATAAACCTAAGAGGTGAATAGAGGTAAAAACACTTAAAATAAATAAAATAGGGCGCATTTCATGATAAACTTCTAATCAAATAATGTATTAGATGTATTATTGGCATCACACACTAATAAAAAATATGATGACAGAAAAGATTTTTATGATAGTATTTTGTATTTTTAATAATAGTATTAAGTTCAATCAATCATTGATAAATCTATTGTCATTGTAAAAATATTTCGGATGATGATTATGAATTTTGAATTGATGTTAAGCATTTGTTTGGGCGTCGGGTTGGCAGCAAGTTCAGGTTTTCGTGTGTTTGTGCCACTATTTGTTATGTCAATTGCGGCTTATTTTAATGTGTTGTCTTTAAGTGAAAATTGGACTTGGCTTGGCAGCCCTTATGCTTTGATAATTTTTGCAGTGGCGAGTATTGTGGAGTCTTTGGCTTATTTGGTGCCTATCGTGGATAACGCGTTGGATAGTTTAGCGATACCATTAGCAGGTATGGCAGGTACAATGACCATGGCGTCTAATGTGGCAAATTTAAGTCCAGAAGCAACTTGGGCACTTGCCATTGTGGCAGGTGGTGGAGCGGCTACGGTAGTAAAAAGCACCTCAGCGCTGACCCGAGTAGCTTCAACTGCTACCACTGCAGGGCTTGCCAATCCGGTCATTGGTGCTGCTGAAACGGGCGCAGCAGTTGGTTTATCTGTTTTGGCTATTGTTATGCCCGTTGCTGCTGCTATTGTAGCTATTTTGGGACTGTTGTGTTTAATTTGGTTTGGTGTCAAAATTAAAAAACGTTTGGCAAATGAGCCATAAATTACATATCATCTAAGTCTTCAAGCGTCATCGTCAAGGCTTCTAAACTGATATCCATGCTAAAACCCCGATATTGCAAAAATCGCAATTGTCGGGCTTTTTCTTTGGGGTCTTTAGGAATAAAATTACCATATTTTTTAGTTCTGGCTTCAATTGCAAGTTTTCGCCAATCAATATTTTCTTGGTTTTGGTGATTGTCTGGATTTTCCAAAACAGTACCATCAGTTAAACTGTCAATGTCTGCATGATGAATCAATTCATCTAAGGGTAATTGCGGGGAAATACCATGCTTATAAAAGCTTTGTAAAATGTATTGTTTGCCACGTCCTTTACGCAGCGCTTCACGAATAAGCATATAAGTACAGCGTTCATCACTTTGATAACCTTTTTTAGCAAATTCTACCAAAAGCTCTTCTACCATTTTAGGGTCTTGGTCTTTATCAAGCAGTTTTTGACGAAGCTCCTTTTGAGAGAGTTCACGTCGTGATAGATAATAAAAAGCTAGCCAACGTAAACGATTGGTTTTTTTATTATTTTCAACCAAAGGCTCGCTATCAATGGTTGCTAATATTTTGGATAGATGGTCATCATTAATAGAAATTTGGCAATTTATTGTTTTATTTTCAGATGGATTGGCTGTTTTGGCTAAAGATTTTTTGCTGATTTTTTTTGTAGTTTTAGATTGATTTTTGTTTTTTAATGCAATATGGTCTTTTGTTGTTTTTTCTTTTTGGGTGGATGGGGAAGAATCGGCAGGTACAGATTTGCCCATACCTGCCAAAATTTCATCCAATGTTTTGATTTTAGACATAGATTAGGATTCTTCTGCATCCATCTCTACATCGTCATCAGCGCTTTCTTGAGAAGAAATGCTGGCTTTATTGAGTTTTTCAGCGCGAATTTTTGCTTCAATTTCGTTAGCAATATCAGGATTTTCAGCTAAATATTTAACTGTATTTGCTTTTCCTTGACCAATTTTACTGCTGCCGTAACTGTACCAAGCGCCAGATTTTCCTAAAGCACCAACATCCACACCCAAATCGACAACTTCAGCTAAATGGTTAATGCCAGCGCCATACATAATTTGGAATTCAGTTTGGCGAAATGGGGGAGCCATTTTGTTTTTGATGACTTTAACGCGAGTTTCAGAACCAGTGATTTCTTCACCTTCTTTAACAGAGCCGATGCGGCGAATATCTAAACGCACAGATGCATAAAATTTCAATGCATTACCGCCAGTTGTGGTTTCAGGACTACCAAACATAACACCAATTTTCATGCGAATTTGGTTAATAAAGACCACCAAGCAGTTGGAACGTTTGGCGTTACCAGTGATTTTACGTAGGGCTTGACTCATTAGGCGAGCTTGCAGCCCCATATGACTGTCGCCCATTTCGCCTTCAATCTCAGCTTTTGGTGTCAAAGCAGCAACTGAGTCAACCACAATCATATCCACCGCGCCTGAACGCACTAACATGTCCACGATTTCAAGCGCTTGTTCACCATTATCAGGCTGGCTAACCATGAGTTTGTCAACATTGACGCCAAGTTTGCGCGCATAAATGGGGTCTAAAGCATGTTCAGCGTCAATAAAGGCGCAAACACCACCTTGTTTTTGACATTCGGCAATGGTCTGTAGGGTTAAAGTGGTTTTACCAGAGCTTTCTGGACCAAAAATTTCCACAATTCTTCCTTTGGGCAGTCCACCAATACCCAACGCTACATCAAGCCCAAGTGAACCTGTAGAGACAACATCAACATCAACGGCAACCGCTTCGTCGCCTAGGTTCATGATGGCGTTTTTGCCAAAATGTTTTTCAATCTGAGCAAGTGCTGCCTTAAGCGCTTTTTCTTTATTTTCGTCCACAGATACACCTTTAAACGTTGTGAAAATCAACTTTATTTTAGCATAAATTTTTAGATAAAAATGACCGTTTATCTGAAAAATTTGGTAATATTGTTTAAATTTTGAACATAATTATTAAATACTACTTAATTCATTACGCAAAAATACCCAAGTGTTTTTATCGCTTTGACTAGCAGAAAAATAATAGCCATCTTGATTAAATGCTTTTAAATCTTCTGGATTTTCCAATTGGTTCTGGGCGATAAACCTTGCCATCATACCACGTGCTTTTTTTGCATAAAAACTAATGATTTTGTATTGTCCATTTTTATAATCTAAAAATTTAGGTGTAATAATGTCAGCATGAATTTTTTGTTTATTAACCACCTTAAAATATTCTTCAGAAGCTAAATTGATTAAAGTATTAAAATTATTTTCTTTTAAAATCTGATTGATTAAATTGGTAATGTGGTTATCCCAAAATTGATATAAATTATCTTTTTGATTGATTTTTAGTTTTATTCCCATTTCTAGACGATAGGCCAAGATTAAATCTAAGGGTTTTAATAAACCATACAGTCCCGATAAAATTCCCATACGGTGATTCAAATAAAGTATTTCATTTTTATTCAAAGAGTCAGCATCTAAGCCCTGATAAACATCCCCATTAAATAGATAAATAGCAGGTTTGGCATGATGATTAAAAGGATAAGACCAGTGTTGGTGACGAACTGTATTTAATTGAGCAATTTTATCAGAAATATTCATCAATTCTTGCAATTCAATATTGTCATACTGTTTTAATTTTGACATAATTTGTTGCGAATATTGAATTAAATTTGGCTGACTATAATACTCTGATAAATTTAAAGAAATTTGATGATTTTCATCTAAATTTTTTGCTGGAGAAAGTAAAAAATACATTATAAAATTTCCAATTGTTTCTGTAGTTTAATTAAAATTTAGATAAATTATTCTTGATTGAAAAATAATAGTTTGTTAATATCCAAATTTTAATTGGAGAAAAATATGACATTAGATTGGTCAGATACATTAGAAATTGCCATTGCATTGGCAGAAAAATATCCTAATGAAGATGTGCAATATATTCGTTTTACCGATTTGCACCGTTATGTTTGCGAGTTAGATGGCTTTATTGGTTTGCCTGAAAAATCTAACGAAAAAATTTTAGAAGCCATACAAATGGCATGGCTTGATGAATTGTAAAATTTAACTCAAAATCAGAGCAATAAATTTTCCAAAATCAACTCATAAATCTGGGTTAATTTTTCTAAATCGGCAATTGCTACGTTTTCATTTACTTGATGAATGGTTGCGTTTAATACGCCTAATTCCACCACTTCAGCCCCCATGGGTGCAATAAATCGCCCGTCAGATGTGCCGCCTGAAGTGGATAGAGTCGTTTTTGTCCCCGTAACTTTTTTGATGGCATTTTCACAGGCATCAACCAGCACGCCTTTTTCGGTTAAAAATGGATTGCCTGATAACTTCCAGTCAATATGATAATCTGCTTTTTTGTTGGCAAAATGTTTATCAAAAATATCATGAACGGCTTGTTTTAAACCAGATTCATTTTGCTCAGTTGAAAAACGAAAATTAAATTCAACGTGTAGTGTTTTGGGAATGACATTATTGGCTCCTGTACCAGCATGAATGTTGGAAATTTGTAAGCTGGTTGGTGGAAAATAGTCATTGCCATTGTCCCATACAACTGATAATAATTCATCCAAAGCTGTCAAAGCATCGTGAATTGGATTAACGGCTAAGTGCGGATAAGCAACATGTCCTTGTTTGCCAGTAACGGTTAAAACACCATTTAGTGAACCGCGACGCCCATTTTTAATAACATCACCTAGGATTTTTGTACTTGATGGCTCTCCAACCAAACAATAATCAATTTTTTCTTGGCGGTTTTGTAGAGTTTGAGCAACTTTTACAGTGCCATGTGTTGCCACTCCTTCCTCATCAGCAGTCAGCAGTAGGGCAATTGAACCTTTGTGGTTTGGGTGTTTGTTAATAAAATTTTCACACGCTATCACAAAACAAGCAATTGCCGTTTTCATATCAGCAGCCCCTCGCCCATAAAGCATGCCATCGGCAATGGTTGCACTAAAAGGCGGGTAAGTCCAGCTATTTTCATCACCCACAGGCACAACATCAGTATGCCCTAAAAAACAAATTAATGGACCTTGGTTACCACGTTTTAACCAGAGATTTTTTACTTCACTGGCAGGATTGTTTGGTTCGCCAAAATACATAAATTCACCATTAAAACCGTATTTTTGTAAACGTTGGTAAATAATATCTTGGCAATTTTCATCGTTGGGAGTAATGGAAGGTTTTTGTAATAATTCAATACTAAGTGATAATGTAGGTGTCATACAAATTCCAATTATTTAAGGTTAAAAGACATCTTGTTATAATATATCATCGCAGCGCAGCCAAGTGGCGATGGAATAACGTTCTCGGTGAGTTTTTTCCACTTGATGCAAAAGATTGCTATCAAAAATCACCAATCTATCAGCTTTTGGGCTGATTTGGTGTGTGATGTTTGTTTTATCTACCAAGCTGATTTCTCCGCCATCGTTATCACCCCAATCATTATTAAGATAATAAACTGCTGAAATAATCCGTTCATTTCTGCCAGCAGGATTATCGCGATGCCATTGATAGCCATGCCCTACAGGATAACGAGCGTAATGGGCTTCCCCGCGTTTAATGTTGGTAAAAAACATCTGATTAAAAAACAATCCAAGTCGTTCAATGTCTTTTAGATACGCCAAACCATATGGACAATTTTCATTTATCCATACTGTACTATCACCACGAATATCAGTAAGTCTTTGTCCATGTGTTAGATGAGCATTTTGATACGATAAAAGCTCACTTTCTTTTTGTAATTGGTTAAGTGTTTTTTTGCCAAAACAATCATCTAAAATCATATAGCCATATTTCACAAAAAAATCTAATTTTTTATCATCAAAAATTTTGTGCCAATTGGGAGTAAATTGTTCAATCATGCCCATCACTCAAATAAAGTTAGCCAAAAATACCAACCTATGCTACCATAACTATAAATAAAAATGTGAATAATCTTAAATTTATGAATTACAAACACGCTTATCATGCAGGCAATTTTGCCGATGTTGCCAAGCATATTTTATTACTTCAATTGTTAAGCCACTTTTCAAGCAAAAATAAGCCATTTTATGTTTTAGATGCGTATGGTGGGCGTGGGCTTTATGCACTCAATAGCACTGAAGCGCAAAAAACTCAAGAAGCTACCTTGGGAGTTAAGTTACTTGAAAAAACTGCTTTGGATAATCAAACTCCAAAGGCGGTCATGCAGTATTTAAGCGATTTACAAATAGCCAAAAAAACTTATGACAATCATGTATATCCAGGTTCACCATGGTGGATAGCTAATTATAGTCAAACACATTTGTCAGATACTACATTAATGCGAGCCGAAGCTTTTGAGGCAATTGCTGATGAATACGATGCATTAAATTATCAGTTATATCAACTACCTATTGGCATTCATCATCGTGATGCTTTTGAAGGTGTGCCCGCTGTTATCCCTCCTAAGGAAAAGCGCGGACTCATACTTTTAGACCCGCCCTTTGAACAAGAACACAAAGATTTTAGCCGATTAGTTGACCTTTTGGTTGCTTGTCATAAAAAATGGGCAACAGGTACATTTGTGCTTTGGTATCCTTTAAAAAACAAAGAAGCCACAGATTTGTTTTATAAAAAAATGAAACGTACAGGTATTAAAAAACAGCTGATTTGTGAGCTTAATTTATATCCAAACGATGTAGCTGTTGGTCTTAATGGTACAGGGCTTTTTGTGATAAATCCACCTTGGCAATTTGATGTATTTGCCACTCAAATTTTGCAATATCTAGCAAACGTTTTAAAACCTGAAGATGCACCTGTTATGCCACTTGATGATATGGCAGTGGTTAAATGGCTTGTGGGTGAGTGATTGAGTGATAAACTATGGGACAAAAAATTACAGATGAACATAACGGCATTGTCTTTGAGGTGATGGAAGACGACACCATAAATGGTAAAAAAGAACGGAGACGCGGTGTTTATTTGGTTCCAAACCTAATTACCAGTTTGTCATTATTGTCTGCTTTTTTTTCATTAACATTAAGTGCCGATGGGCATTTTTATAAGGCGGCTTTGGCGATTTTTATTTCAGCAATTTTAGATGGTATGGATGGTCGGGCAGCTAGATTATTAAATGCCCAAAGCCCTTTTGGTGAACAATATGATAGCTTAGCAGACATGGTGGCATTTGGACTTGCTCCTGCGATGCTTTCTTATCATTTTGCATTACAATACTTAGGGCGATTTGGTTTGGCGTGTGCTTTTGTGTTTGCAGCTTGCGCCGCTTTTCGATTGGCAAGATTTAATATACAAATTGGTGTAGTGGATAAAAAGTTTTTTATTGGTTTGGCAAGCCCTTTAGCGGCACTACTCATTGCTAGTAGTACTATGGTTTTGTTGGATTTACAGATAAATTTTGCTCAATCAAATCTTACTACTTTCTTTGCTATTTGGACAGCAATTTGTGGTCTTTTGATGGTGAGTAATGTTAAATATTATTCATTTAAAGACTTTGATAGAAAAAAAGTTCCCTTTGTGGTATTGATGGCAATGGTATTACTGATGGTTGCAGTGATTTATGACATCCCAATGGGGATTTTAATGTTAGGGATTGTCTATGCACTCTCAGGATTTGTCATCACATTAAGACATAAAAATGAAAAAATTTAAAAATTTTTTAAAAATCCCTTGACCTAGAAAAATTTTGCTATATAATACGCAGCCACTTAGCCAATAAAACTTTAAAAATAGTAAATATTGATTAAGTAAAAATTTGAAAAATAGCTTGACAAATTAACTTTTCATAGTAAAATGGTCAGACTTAACACCAGATGATGGGTTAAATACTTTTTAAAAACAAATTAAGAACAACTTGTGTGGATTTTTGTCATTTATGATAATTAACTATATTATTTCATTTATAATAAGTTTTGTCTGACAAAAATACTCAAAGTTAATTCATTTACACGATGAGCAAATATTTGCCAG
>CAKAQU010000062.1 GCA_916720335.1 uncultured Moraxella sp.
AATTACACGGCTTGGGTAAAGCAAAATGCTAAACCCAAGTGCATCAGCTGGCTGTTTACAAAACTGCTTTAAATTACATGGTAAATGTTGGTTTGTCAGATTCGCTAGTGCCAGCAAGTAAACGCTCGACTTCATTTTTAAGTTTTTGGCTGTTAATATCATTACCAAATTGAATGCCAAACCCAGAAGGCTTGGTGGTTGTGCCTTTGGCATTTAACCAAATAATTTTACCATTTAAAGGATAGCGTTCACTAGAGCCTGGTAAGGTAAAAGCAACAAATACCTCTTCACCAATTTGATGATTTCGAGCGCTTGGCACAAAAAGCCCGCCATTGTTAATAAACACTAAATAACTGCGATACAGCGTTTCTAAATCAGGAATGTTACAAGTGATGATACCACCACGAATCGGCATTGCCATGATAATCCTTAAATCTTTTGAATGCTTGATGTGATAAACATTATCTTAAACATGATGCTAAAATATCTACTATCAAATGATGATAGGTTAGCTATCATTGTAGCATAAGTTCTATGCTTAAAAACTAAATAAAAGCTGATTGGTTGATTTAACAGGTTAAAAATTCATCTAAATTACAACCAACCCGCTTTTTTAAATTTCCAATGCAAATAAAAACAAACTGCAAACACAGAAAACAGCACCATAAAATAGCCATATTGCCAGTCTAATTCAGGCATAAATTTAAAATTCATGCCATAAATCCCTGCAACCGCCGTTGGTACCGCTGCAATCCCTGCCCATGCCGCCAGTTTTCGTACAACGTCGTTTTGTCCCATGGTAACAATTGCCATATAAGTATCCATTGCCACCGATAACATCTCATTTAGACCATTGACCGCATCAATGGAGCGTAAAAGATGGTCATTGACATCTCGAAAATAAGGTTTGGCAGCAGCGGGAAAAGCCGATAACAACTCATTTTTTTTATGATTGATAAAAAAATTACAGACATCTTGCACTGGCAAAATAACCGCTCGCATGTGTACTAACTGAGATTTAAGTTCGTATAAACTTTTTAGGGTGGATTTACTAAATTCATAAGAAAAAATATTACGTTCTTGCTCACGTAAATAATTACCCAAACGGTCAGTAATTGGCAAATAATTATCCACCGTAAAGTCTAAAATAGCGTGCAGTACAAAAATTGGGCCGAGTCTCAGTTTTTCGGGGCGACGATGACAATGTTCGCGTACGGGAGTATAAGAGTTTGATGCGCCACGGCGAATGCTGATAATAAAATTTTTTCCCATAAAGATAGCGGTTGTACCATAGCGAATTTGATTGTCTTCTAATTTGGCGGTACGCACTACCACAAAAATTGTATCATTGCCATAACTTTCTACTTTGGGGCGCTGGTGGTCGGCAAAAGCATCTTCTAAGGCAAGTTCATGCAAATCAAAAGCATCCTGAACTTCTTTGACCGTTTCATAACTAGGATTATATAGTCCAAGCCAAATAAACTGATTGCTATTGGTTAAAGTTCGGCTTACTTCATCAATTGCCAAGGTTTCAATTGGCTGACCTGTTTTTCGAGAATAAGAGTAACATACAATGCTTTCATCAGGACTAGGATTGTCTTCAAGCTCTTCAAAGCGCTCGCCATCAGGGTCGTAAACCGTCATGGTTTCCAAAGTATCTTCTTCGGTTGCGTCGGCGTCGCCATAAATATAACTATCTTGGGTGTCAGGTGGTGCTAAATCTTCAGAATATTCTTTTTGGTCAGGGTCGTCGTTTTGATATGCCAAATTAGTGGTGTGTTCGTCGGCGAGTTCGGTTTTTAGCTTGTCAGGCATCACGCACCCCTTAACTGTTCAAGAGATTTAAAAAAAGAATTGTTGTTAAATAGCTAAAAAAGCCAATCATTATAACAAAAACAAATAATTTCAGCAATAAATATGATAAATCATCATAAATCTCTAAAAAACCGTTCTTTTATTAGTGTCTGAACAGATATTATCATCAACTTATTTATGGTTTAATTCACAAACTAAAAAATCTAAGCCAAATCTACCCCATTTTGTTTTTTCTGTGATAAACTAAGTAAAAGGCCAAATAGGAACGGCTTTTTTAGTTTAGCATTTAGATAAGTTTAGGAACAGTTTTTGTGTCTATTTCCACCACCAATCATGACTGGTTGTTGCCTGATGGCGTAGCGGACATTTTGTTTGTTGATGCTCAAAAACAGGAAAGTTTACGCGATGCTTTATTGTTTGTTTTGACTGCCCACGGTTTTCGTTTGGTGTCGCCGCCACTCATTGAATACACTCAAACCTTATTTGCTCAAACCGATGAAGATTTGCGCCGACAAACTTTTAAAATTATTGACCAGCTGAATGGTCGAACGATGGGTGTGCGTGCTGATATTACCCCACAAATTACCCGCATTGATGCTCAGCATGGGCATAAGATTAGTCGCTATTGTTATGTTGGTCAGGTGGTAAAAACTTTGCCAACGGGTTTATTTGGTTTGCGCACCCCAATGCAACTTGGAGCGGAAATTTTTGGTGTAGAAGATGTTTTAGATGCAGCCAGTGAACTGTCTTTGATTGATTTAATTGCGTCACTATTTGCTGAAATCGCAATTGGTGGCGAAGATTTGCACATTGATATTGGTCATGTGGCAATTTTTAAGCGTCTATGCCAAATTCATGCGATGGATGCGGCAGATATTAATCAATTGATGCTGCTTTATAATAAAAAATCACTGCCTGAATTGACGGATTTTTGTCAAAACCTGACGGGTGGGGTCGATTTTTTAACTTTAGTTACACATATTTTTGATGGAACAAGCTTGCCATCAGCTGATAATCTGTTAAACAAATTATCAGACGTTGCCAAAAAGCGTGTTATGAAATCCAAACCCTTGCCCGTCACGCTAAAAAAAAAGGCATGACTGTCAGTGTGGATGTAGCAGAATTGTCAGGTTATCATTATCATACAGGACTTGTGTTTAATATTTATTTAAACACTCAAACTTCTCAAAACATACAAACCCAAGCATTGGTTAGTGGCGGGCGTTTTTGCGCTAGCGATACACGCCAAGCTACTGGATTTAGTATGGATATCAATCGCTTACTTGATTTTGTAGAATTGCAAGAAGATACTGTAATTTGGGTAGATTTTGCAGATATGCAGGATAAAACTCAAGCATGCATTCAAGATTTAGACCAGCAAATTAAAAACCTACAAGATGAGGGCTGTATTGTTATTAAACCTTTATCCAAAGAAGATAAGCCTGATTTAATTGATGGTGTGTTATATTTTGATAAAGAGCAAAAACAGTGGTTGGTAAGTTTGCTGGGTGATGACTAAACTGTCTTAATACACGAAAGATTTGCTAAATTATAGCAACAAAATCAATTTAATTATTTAAATCAATTTAATTATTATTGTTAAGAGAGCGTTTATGGGTAAAAATGTTGTTGTGCTGGGTAGTCAATGGGGTGATGAAGGTAAAGGTAAAATCGTTGATTTGTTGACCGAAAAAGCATCAGCAGTGGCACGTTATCAGGGTGGTCATAATGCTGGACATACTTTAGTGGTTGGTGGTGAAAAAACGGTTTTGCATTTGATTCCGTCGGGTATTTTACGTGATGGCGTAACATGCTTTATTGGTAATGGTGTGGTGCTTGCCCCCGATGCTTTGTTAGCAGAAATGCAAAAATTGACGGATAAGGGTGTGCCAGTTCGCCAAAGATTGCGAATTTCACCAGCTTGTCCGCTGATTATGCCGTATCATGTAGCATTAGACCAGGCTCGTGAAGCTAAAAGAGGAAATGCTAAAATTGGTACCACTGGGCGTGGCATTGGACCAGCTTATGAAGATAAAGTTGCTCGTCGTGCTTTAAAAGTTGTGGATTTATTCCGTAGCGATTTGCCCCAAAAATTGTCAGCGCTATTAGAATATCATAACTTCCAATTAACTCATTACTACAAAGTACCTGCGATTGATTATGATGAGACTCTTGCTTTGTGCCAACTTTGGGCAAATGAACTAAAAGAAATGGTTGTTGATGTTACTGAAGAGCTAAATCAACGCCGTCTGGCAGGTGAGAATCTGATGTTTGAAGGTGCTCAAGGTACGCTTTTGGATATTGACCATGGTACTTATCCTTTTGTAACTAGTTCAAATACTACCGCAGGCGGGGTAGCAACGGGAACCGGACTTGGTCCTTTGTATTTTGATTATGTGTTAGGCATCACCAAAGCCTATACTACCCGAGTAGGTTCTGGACCTTTTCCAACTGAATTATTTGACGATATTGGCAATCATCTTGCGACTGTAGGTCATGAATTTGGGGCAACAACAGGGCGTGCTAGACGTTGTGGTTGGTTTGATGCGGTCAGCCTTAGAAGGGCGGTTACATTAAACTCTATGACAGGCATTTGTTTAACTAAACTTGATGTGCTTGATGGTTTAAAAGAAATTAAAATTGCCATTGATTATGACTATCAAGATGTTAATAAAGCCATTGGGGCTTATGATGCTGAAAGTTATCAAAAAATCACCCCAATTTATGAAACATTAGAGGGTTGGAGTGAGTCTACTGTTGGCGTCACTCAATTTGAAGATTTGCCAAAAAATGCTCAGATTTACATTAAACGTATTGAAGAGTTGGTGGGTTGTCCTGTGGATATTATTTCAACAGGTGCTGACCGCAAAGAAACCATCGTGTTAAGAGACCCTTACGACATCTAAGTGCTGCTAGATGCAAAAGCACACTTAACGGGTGTGCTTTTTTTAACTATATAAAATTGATAATAATATGTTTCGTTTGACTTTTTTAGGTACTTCCAGTGGTATGCCCACCAAAAGCCGCAATGTATCGGGCATTGCGCTTGAGTGTCTTGGTGATGATTTGCACGCCAAAAATCCTCCATGGTTTTTAATTGATTGCGGAGAGGGCACTCAACACCAGTTACTAAAAACTAAACTTTCTCCAAATCGTTTGTCAGCAATTTTGATTACTCACATTCATGGCGACCATTGCTATGGGCTTTTTGGGCTTTTGGCAAGTTTAGGTTTGCATAATCGCAAAACCCCACTATATATCGTTGCGCCAAAAGCCATACAAAAGTTATTATCAGCGTTTTATGAACTGACTGAATTGTACGTAAATTATCCTATTATATTTCTTGCAATTGAAGATATTTTAACCGATGATTTAGAAATCGCCAATTTGCAATTAGAGGGTTTACCAAATTTAGCGTTCGAAATTAGTAGAACCTCTCACCGCTGCCCTTGTTATGCCTTTTCAATTATTCAAAATTTATCCAAAGACAAACTTAAAATAGATAAATTAACCGCTTGGCAAATTAATAATAAACATTGGAGTACCATTCTTAAAGCTCAAGATAAATCATTGCCAATAAACATTGATGGTAAGATATTAATTCCTAGAGAATTTATCAATCATCAACAAAAAAGCATAAAAATTGTGATTGCAGGCGATAATGATACGCCAGAAATATTAGCGCCAATTTTACAAAATGCAATAGCTCTTGTTCATGAAGCCACATATACTCAAGAAATTTTACAAAAAATTTTAAACAAACCTGCCGACCAAGGTGGTTTTAACCCTAAACACAGTAGTGCTGAAAAAGTCGCGATATTTGCGCAAAAAATAAATCTTCAAAATCTGATTTTAACGCATTTTAGTGCACGCTTTGCTAGCTTTGATGATGAAACATCAGATTCGTTAAATATGGCTCATATCAGAAAAGAGGCTCAGAAATTTTATCAAAACAAGTTATTTTTGGCACAAGATTTACAGCAAATTATTATTGACGAATGATAATCATTAATAAATCTTGAAATTCTTTATCACAGTCAAAATTTTTATAAGCAATCATGCTATAATTTACTACCAAAACCGGTGTAAAATTGATTAATTTATAGGCATATTATGCAATATTCTATCTTTCCGCGCACTAAAAATGACCCTTTAAAAGAACCCATGTTTTTTGGTCAGCCCGTCAATGTCTCGCGTTATGACCAACAAAGACATTCGGTATTTGAACAGCTCATCGAAAAGCAATTATCTTTTTTTTGGCGACCCGAAGAAATTGATGTTTCTAAAGATAGAATTGATTTTGCTGAACTTTCTGCTCCTGCTCAACATATTTTTTTAAGCAATTTAAAATATCAAACTTTGCTTGATAGCATTCAAGGTAGAAGTCCAAATGCCGTTTTGCTGCCAATTGTATCATTGCCTGAACTTGAGACTTGGATTGAAACTTGGTCATTTAGTGAAACCATTCACAGTAGAAGCTATACGCATATCATCCGAAATATTGTGAGCGACCCTAGTGTTGTCTTTGAAGATATTATGGATAATAGTCATATTCTAGCTCGCGCTAAAGATATTGCTGTGTATTATGATGATTTGTATGAAGCCAGTCAGTTATATAACTTAACGGGTCAAGGCGACTTAAGAGAGTTAAAGAAAAAACTGTATTTATGCCTTGTAGCCGTCAATGTATTGGAGGCAATTCGTTTTTATGTGTCGTTTGCTTGCTCATTTGCGTTTGCTGAGAATAAGGTTATGGAAGGCAATGCTAAAATTATTAAAATGATTGCTCGTGATGAAGCTTTGCATTTAAATGGCACGCAGCACATCATTAATTTAATGCAGCAAGGTAAAGATGACCCTGAAATGGTGGAAATTGCCAAAGAATGCACTAATCAAGCTATTGAAATTTTTAAAGTTGCGGCTGACCAAGAAAAAGATTGGGCGGGTTATTTATTTAAAGATGGTTCAATTATTGGCTTAAATAAAGATATTTTATGTCAATATGTTGAGTATATTACCAACATTCGCATGACAGCAATTGGGTTGCCTGCAATTTTTGCTACCAAATCCAATCCAATTCCTTGGATTAATGCTTGGCTATCAAGCGATAATGTGCAAGTTGCCCCCCAAGAAACCGAAATCACAACTTATTTGGTGGGTCAAATTGACAGTGATTTAGGCGAGATGGACTTGGGTGGTTTTGAATTGTAATTAATGTAAATTTGATACTCAAATCAAATTCAAATCAGTCAATAAAAAAACAAAATAAAGTCAATAAGATAAAATAAGCAAACTGATGAGCTGGGTATTTACAGATGAGATGCGATTTTATTTGCATCAAGACGAAACATTATTGGATGGTATGCTGCGTACTCATCACCGTGATGTGCGTTTTGAGTGTCAACAGGGGTATTGTGGGGCATGCCGGATAAAGATTAAGCACATGTCAGGCGAAATCCACCAAAAATATCCGCCTTTGGTTATGTTGGAGGAGGACGAAGTGTTGGCATGTTGTTGTTTGGCAAGTGGTGCGCTGCAAGTCAGTTATGATAAAAAACCAAATCATTTAAATTTAGATAGTGTGCATATTTATCAAATCATCAAACACTAAATTTTAGTAAACGTGCTTTGGTGAATATGAGAATACTAAAAAACAGCTCAACACCAATAAGGTAATTTGAAAAAATCATCATTTGGTTTATTTGAACTGCTTTTAGTTTTGCGTTTTTTTTTATTGGATGTTTGATTTAAGCCGTATATCAAACAGCGATTAAATATTACAACCCAATTTCGCCAATAAAGGGTAAATGGCGATATTTTTGTTCATAGTCCAAACCGTAGCCGACAATAAATTTATCAGGAACTTCAAAGCCTAAAAATTTTACAGGTAAGTCAATCTCGCGTCGTGATGGTTTGCTAACAAAAGTGCATAGTTCAATGGAGTTAGGATTGCGAGTTTCTAGAATTTCTAAAACTTTGGATAAAGTACGACCAGAATCAATAATATCTTCTACAACAAGTACATCTTTACCTGCAATATTGCCATCTAAATCTTTTAAAATTTTGACATCGCCACTAGATACTGTGCCTTTGGCATAACTCGATGCAGTCATAAAATCCAATTCATGAGGTTTGGTAATTTGACGACATAAGTCTGCCATAAATAAGACCGAACCACGAAGCAGTCCAACCAATATTAATGGTTTATCACTTTTAGAGTAATATTCACTGATTTCCTTACCCAGCTGGGCAACTTTTTCAGCAATTTGTGCTTCAGAAATCATGACATTCATTTTTACATCATTCATAAATGTAACCTTAAGTTTAATTGTTTTGAATTAACCAGAATACTTCTTATATCAATATTAATCAATAATGGGGTTAATTACAGGGATTTTGTTAAATTTAGGATTAAAGGTTTGCACTTCTGGATTGACTGGCAGTCCCATTTCCTGAAGCATTTTTGTTTGACCGACTTGAATATTATCACCCTCAAACACACGTAAGTCATCAGTGCGTTCTGTGGACAAATTTTCAAAATCAAATAATTGTCTGTCAGCAAGTTGGCTTGGTGTAACATTTTGCAAGGCTTTAAACATGCTGGCTAAACGTTTTGGGTGCGCGTCATCCCATTGTCTTAACATGTCATTAATCATGGCGCGTTGTAGGTTTTCTTGACTGCCGCAAAGCCCACAAGGAATAATGGGGAATTTTTTATAATTGGCGTATTTAATAATGTCTTTTTCTGCAACGTATGCCAAAGGACGAATCAAGATATTTTGCTTGTCATCGGATAGTAATTTGGGGGGCATGGCTTTTAAAGAACCGCCATGAAATAAATTTAAAAAGAAAGTTGCTAAAATATCATCACGATGATGCCCTAAAGCAATTTTGGTTGCCCCAATCTGTTTGGCAAAACCGTACAATGAGCCGCGACGCAGTCTTGAACACGCTGAACAGTAAGTTTTACCTTCAGGAACAACCGATTTAACAATACTGTAGGTGTCTTTTTCTAAAATATAATGAGCAATGCCTTGTTTGGAAAGATATTCAGGCAAAACATGTTCTGGAAAATTGGGCTGTTTTTGGTCTAAATTTACTGCCACCACATCAAAATTAATTGGAGCAATGCGTTTTAAAAACAGCAAAATATCCAGTAGCGTAAAACTGTCTTTACCCCCTGAAATACATACCATAATAATATCGCCATCTTCAATCATATTAAAGTCGCGAATTGCCCAAGAAACCTCTTTTCTAATTTTCTTTTGTAGTTTTTTAAAACGAGCTGATGTAATGTGTTCATCAAATGGATAAACGTCATCGTCATCTTCTAAATACTCATTTGAATTTTTTTGAGTTAAAGCCTGAATAATCTCTTGATTATCCAAATTATCTTGATTGTTTATTTCTGGATTATGTGTTTTTAAATTTATGATGTCTTGATTTTTTTGCTGCATAACAATTTACACTCTGTTTGTGATTTTTTTAATATTAAATGGGATAAATTATTTTAGATGACTATAATTAATTGCAAAATTGCAAAATTGCAAAATTGCAAATTAAATTTTTTTGTTTTTAAATTGCTCTAAAAATGTTTTATCCAATGTCTTTTTAACCTGATATCTAGGATTGTTAGATTGCTGGGTCGTATCTTTGCCATCTTCAATATAAGCTGCGGTTTGAATCATTTTTCCATCAATTTTTTCATAATGGGTTTTGATGGTAGGCTTTTTAATTTCAGATTTTTTATCTAAATTTTTTATAAAATTTTGTCTGTTGTCTTTTTTATCTCTGGATTTTTTAGAAAATTTCTTATCGTATGTTTGTTTTTTTAACTCTTTATGTTTTTGAAATTTTTCCCCATTTGCTTTGCTATTTGTTTTATCGTGATTGGGGTTTTTTGTATTGTGTGTAAGATGACCATTTAGTGAACTGATTTCATTAAAAGTCATTTGTTTATTTTTATGACAAATCTTAAAACTGTGATGAATTGGTTTTTTAATATTAAAATCAAAACCAATTGTTTTGTTGGTGATGTTTTCAATATCGTATCTTTGATATAACTCTTTGGATAAATTAAATTTAGTAAAATTATTACTAAAATATAATACACCATCAGGCGCGAGTCGATTCATTGCTCGGTTGATTAATGCTGCGTGATCTCTTTGTACATCAAAAGTGCCTTTAAATTTTTTAGAATTTGAAAAGGTTGGTGGGTCAATAAAAATCACATCAAATTGAGCGGTATTATTTTTTATCCACTCAAATGTATCTTCGGCAATAAACTGATATTTTTCTTGTTCGTGCTCATCTTTTGCATCTAAAACCAATCCATTTAAAGCAAAATTT
>CAKAQU010000063.1 GCA_916720335.1 uncultured Moraxella sp.
TATATGCCTATTCTGTCAGCGTACGTGAAGTAGGTTGGATAGGTTTTGCCACCGCTAGTATTTTTATTGTAATT
This sequence comes from uncultured Moraxella sp., assembly GCA_916720335.1. Classification (GTDB taxonomy): domain Bacteria; phylum Pseudomonadota; class Gammaproteobacteria; order Pseudomonadales; family Moraxellaceae; genus Moraxella. The sequence goes on from CAKAQU010000063.1 coordinate 75, forward strand.
TTATTTATTGGCTTATTGTATGAACTGCGTTTAGGGGCAATGAATTGGTCACCTGCCGATAAATATGGTAAAAAACCTCGCATTACTGAGCGTCCTTTGGATTTTGATTTGGCAAAAATTACTGCGTTTAATGGCATTGATGAACTGCACACTGACCCAACAGGTAAAGTACCCGCTCAGTCATCAGGGCAAATCAATGTCTCTAATGACATTGCAAAAAATAAAGCTCATATGACTAATATTGACCACATTAATTCTACAGGTCGTATTACGAGTATGGATTTTAATGAGCCTCTAGAAGTCAAACAATTAAAAAATACAACGCACCAATAAAACCTTGCTTTTAGCAGGGTTTTGTTATTGAGTTTTGGTTTATTATTTCTGTTTAATTGTCTCTATTTAATCAAGCCATTACAGTACTAAGCAAAGACTAAATAATTATGAAATACACTCTCACAAAGGCTGATGACAGCAAAAGCATTTACCCTCACCAAAATCGCACCATTGTTGATGACATTCAGCAAGAGGTAGAAAAAAATGTGTTTTTGGGGAAATTATCAGATTTAACTCATGCTGCTGCCAATTGGGGACGCAAAAACTCTTTATGGCCCTTTAATTTTGGTACGTCTTGCTGTTATGTGGAATATGCCACAACATTAACTGCCGTGCATGATTTATCACGTTTTGGGGCGGAGGTTATTCGTGCCAGTCCTCGTCAAGCGGATGTGATGATTGTTGCTGGAACCTGTTTTATTAAAATGGCACCTGTGATATTGCGCTTGTATGAGCAAATGTTAGAACCCAAATGGGTGATTTCTATGGGCGCATGTGCCAATTCGGGTGGTATGTATGATATTTATTCAGTAGTACAGGGCGTGGATAAAATCATTCCTGTGGATGTGTATATTCCCGGTTGTCCGCCACGCCCTGAAGCGTTGATTCAGGCTTTAATGCTCTTGCAAGATTCCATTACTCATGAGCGTCGTCCACTAGGCATTCATTTGGAGCAAAATGTGTATCAGCCAATCATGCCTGCTCAAAGAGAAACCAAAAATGCCAGTCGCATTGCTGTAACCAATTTGCGCAGCCCTGATAATATTGAATGAGCTTGATGGGTTAGAAGTGCGATGAATTTAACTATTTTTAAAGAGTTTTTAGGGCTTATCAATCGTGTATATCAGCTTGATAGTGATGTATTGATGCGTGCTCAAGTGATGTATCAAGCGATTTACCAAGACACAGCACGGTTTAAACAGTTATTAGGTGATGATGGTCAGACTGCTGATGTTTCACAAAAACCATTTTGTCTGTTTTTGATTTTTGAAAAATTATTTCCATGTTATTTGGATGACTGGAAGTTTTATTGTGAAGATTTAAGTCAATATATTAGCCAATACACTCAAGCGCCTTTTGTGATTACTGATGAAGAATACGCCGGTGAAATGGACAATATAATTGATAAATTAGAAAAACAAACACCATTTAGCTTGTTACATATTTGGAGCGGTGGTGATGATGTGCATTTTTATCTCATTCATAAAACAGACAAACCAAAATTGCTAAAACTTGCCCAAGAACTTGATATTTGGGTGGAATAAATGAATTGGCTAAGTTTTTAAGTGGGTTGTGTTTTTAAATGGATTTAATTTAATGAATAAATCATTGCTTAAATAAGGTATAAAACAATGAGCGTTAATCATATTCACGATTTTAGTATCTTGACGGTTTTGGCACAAAAACACCAATTTACCGAGCAAGCCACACAAGATGGTATTCCAACGATTTGGGTGGATAAAAAAGATGTTCTGGATGTGCTTTTGACGTTGCGCACATTGCCAAAACCTTATGTTATGTTGGTAGATTTATCCGTAATTGATGAAAGGCTACGTCAGCATCGTTATGGATTGCCCGACAGTGATTTTACAGTCTTTTATCACTTGATGAGTTTAGAACGTAACAGCGATATTCGCGTTAAAGTTGCCTTAAAAGACAATGAATCCATTCCAAGCGCCACCAAAATTTACCCAAATGCCAATTGGTATGAACGCGAGGTGTGGGATATGTTTGGTGTGGTATTTGATGGACATCCACATCTGACGCGAATTTTGTTGCCTAAATATTGGGAAGGGCATCCGCTTCGTAAGGAGTATCATGCTCGTGCTACCGAATTTACACCATATTTTTTAAACACCGCCAAACAGCAGTTTGAACAAGAAAATCTACGTTTTATTCCTGAAGAATGGGGTATGAAACGTTCAGGACGCGATGAAGATTTTATGTTTTTAAACATTGGTCCAAACCACCCCTCAGCGCATGGAGCGTTTCGTTTGGTGTTGCAGCTTGATGGTGAGGAAATTATAGACTGCATTCCTGATATTGGTTACCACCATCGCGGTGCTGAAAAAATGGCAGAGCGTCAAACATGGCATTCATTCATTCCCTACACCGACCGTATTGATTATCTGGGTGGGGTGATGAATGAATTACCCTATATTATGGCAGTTGAAAAACTAGCCGGTATTACCGTACCAGACCGTGCCAAAACCATTCGGATTATGATGAGTGAATTGTTTCGCATTACCAACAATCTTTTGTATTGGGGAACATTTATTCAAGACGCTGGCGGTATGACGCCTGTATTTTATATGTTTACCGACCGCCAAAAGGCTTATGATATTATTGAGGCAGTAACTGGCTATCGTATGCACCCTGCCTGGTTTAGAATTGGTGGAACGGCGATGGATTTGCCAAATGGTTGGGAGCGATTGGTGCGTGAATTTTTGGATTGGATGCCAAAACGCATTGATGAATACTATAAAGCCACCATGACCAATACCGTACTTAAAGGGCGCACGCAAAGCGTTGCTCAATATGATGCCAAACAAGCCTTGGCGTGGGGTGTAACTGGAGCAGGGCTTCGTGCTACAGGCATCGATTTTGATTTGCGTAAAGCTCGCCCCTATTTGGGTTATGAAAATTTTGACTTTGATGTGCCTGTGTTTTATAACGGCGATGCCTATGACCGCTGTTTAGTAAAAATTGAAGAAATTCGCCAATCACTACGTATTATTCGTCAATGTTTGGATAATATGCCAAGCGGAGCTTATAAAGCTGAACATCCTCTGGCTGTACCACCACCAAAAGATAAAACTCTAAAAGATATTGAAACTTTGATTAATCATTTTGTATCAGTATCATGGGGTCCTGTGATGCCAGCTGGTGAGAGTGCGTGCATGGTAGAAGGGGTAAAAGGACTCAATAGTTATTATGTAACTTCTGACAACTCAACCATGAGCTATCGCACGCGTATCCGTACGCCAACCTTTGCTCATTTGCAACAAATGCCGAGCGTGATTAACGGCTCTTTGGTGTCAGATGCCATTATTTATTTGGCAAGTATTGATATTGTGATGGCGGATTGCGATAGATGATGTTTGAGTGGGCATAAAGATGAAAAGTTGTGCATATTTGCTATTAGGTTGTTTGGTTTATTCACCGTTTACATTGGCAAAGACTGATTGGACACCAATATTTGCATCTATGCAAAAAAACTGCAATTTTCATTCAGAAGATTTACCCAAGTTATTTGCTAATTTGCCAGCTCAATATCAATCATCGGTACAGTCAAGTCGCCTAAGCCAAAATAAACAATACACCATTAAAAAGATGACATTAAAAAACGCCCAAGCTTTTGGTTATCCTTTGATTGCCGTTGAACTTGGGTTGAAAAAAGTAGGGCTTGGTGATTATTTGACGCTGTATTTTGCTAATAAAAATTTTGTCAAGCTAAAAACTAAGTTTTACTATGAACTCAATGATGCCAAAATTTATGCTGGTCAACAACAAGAATGGTCTGTTGTTTATGAAACAGGTGAAGAGATTTTTATTAATACTGATATCAACAGCTATGATATTGGGGTTGAAGACGTTGGTGTCAGCCTTAAATTTAACCCAAAAACCAAAACATTAACTTGCTTGTCAAATCTTTATCGGGTAGATAAAAACTAACTTGACAGCCAATCATCATGCACCAAAATATAAAAAGATAAATTATGACCACACACGTTGCCGAAGAATCCTTAATCGCCTTTGCTGAAGAAACTCTAAACGAAGCGAAAGCCATCATGTATAGCATGCTTACCAAGGTGGTGGAAATAGGCGGCTCAGATTTGTTTATTACCGCTGATTTTCCACCAAGTGTAAAACATCAAGGCTTGATGAAGCCATTAGGTAAACAAATATTAAGCGCTGATAAAACCAAGCTGTTTGCTTATAGCATTATGAATGACTATCAGCGAGATGAGTTTGAGCGTGAAATGGAGTGTAATTTTGCTATCAATGTGCCAGAGGTTTCAAGATTTCGGGTGAATGTATTTGTTCAGCAGCAACAAGTGGGTATGGTGATTCGTACCATTGCTGCTGAGATTCCCAATTTTGAAAAACTAAAATTGCCCAGCACGTTAAAAGATGTGATTATGGAAAAGCGTGGGCTTGTTCTTGTGGTTGGCGGCACAGGGTCTGGAAAATCCACATCTTTAGCAGCGATGATTGATTATCGTAATGAAAACAGTGCAGGGCATATCATCACTGTAGAAGACCCCGTAGAATATGTACATAAACACAAAAAATCCATGATCACCCATCGTGAAGTCGGCGTGGATACCCACTCTTGGCATCACGCCCTTAAAAATACTCTGCGCCAAGCGCCCGATGTGATTTTGATTGGAGAAATTCGGGATACTGAGACTATGGAGCATGCGATTGCTTTTGCCGAAACAGGGCATTTGTGTCTTGGCACATTGCACGCTAATAACGCAAATCAAACCCTTGACCGCATTATCAACTTTTTCCCAGAAGAACGTCGTCAGCAGCTTTTGATGGATTTATCCAGCAATATGAAAGCCATCATTTCCCAAAGGCTGATTCGTACTGAGGACGGAAAAGGTCGACGGGCAGCGGTGGAAATTATGCTTAATACACGATTGGTTGCAGATTTGATTTTAAAAGGTGAGATGCACGAATTAAAAGCGGTGATGACCAAAAGTCGTGAAGTGGGCATGCAGACCTTTGACCAAGCCTTATTTGATTTGTACAACGAAGGGGCGATTAGCTATGATGAGGCGATTAGAAATGCCGATTCTGCCAATGAACTTCGTTTGCAGATTAAATTAAAAGGCACACGAGCAGCACAAGAAGAAACGGCATCGGCATTGTCTTTGTACGAAGATACCAAAGAAGATATAGCAAGTAAATAAATCAAGTTGAGTGAAAAAATTGCGTGAGGTTTTTTGTTTGTGTCAAAAAAACTTAAAACCTAAGATGATGCAAAAATGTATATTCGTCACTAAATTGATACAGATAATCCTACTATATTGGATGTTTTAAAACTTATCAAAGTTTGATTTTAACAGTGGTGAGTTATGAAAAGATTTTAAATTGGTTAAACTAGCTTACTTGTCAAGTTTTAGATGTTTAACCTTAAAATAGCTAGCTTTAGTTTGCAAGCGCTAAAATTATCCAACAATAAAAAGTATTTTTATGAAAATTGTAACTGATAAATCCCCTAAGGTGGATATTCATGCCATTTTAACTGATGATGAAATCCGCGGCATCAATGAATATATTCATCATTATCCCCAAGCCCGTGCTGCCGTGCTGGATGCTTTAAAACTTGTCCAAAAACGCAGCGGCTGGATAAATGATGCTCAACTTAACGCCATTGCTAATATGCTGGATATTCCGCCAAGTGATGTTGAAGGTGTGGCAACATTTTTTAATCGCATTTATCGTCAGCCTGTGGGTCGTCATGTGATATTGTTATGCGATTCAATCGCCTGCTATTTAACAGGTTTTGAGGCAGTGGAAAAAGAGTTTAAGCGTCAGTTAAACATTGAATATGGGCAAACTACGCCTGATGGACGATTTACCTTATTGCCAATTTGCTGTTTGGGAAACTGTGATAAAGGGCCGTCAGTTTTGATTGATGAAGATACGTATGGGCCAATTACTCCAGAAGAAGTAGCCATTGTTTTACAGCAATATGCTTGATAGTATAAATTTCATAAAACATTTGCCACTTATGACAAAGGTTTGAAAAAAAGGAAGATTTGATGAACATTCATGAGCAAATCATCGCCAAAAACCAAGGCAAAGCTCCAAGTCAGTTAAACCGTCAGCGAATTCCAATTTATGCAGTGGGGTTAAAAGACGGTGAGGCGCCTACCAGTTTGACTCATCCATTGACGTGGCGATTGTATCATCAAGACGCTGTTTTGACTTTGGCAGATTATGAGCGTTTAGATGGTTTTAAAGGCTTAAAAAATGCTCTTACTAAACCTTCAAAAGAAGTTGGTGAAATGATAAAAACCGCCAATGTTCGGGGTCGCGGGGGTGCAGGGTTTAATGCCGGGCTTAAATGGACATTTATGACTCCACCAGATGGAGGCGTGCGTTATCTGATTTGCAATGCTGATGAAATGGAACCCGGAACGTTTAAAGACCGTCTTTTGATGGAACGAATTCCTTTTCAGCTAATAGAAGGTATGCTTATCACCGCTTATGCCATTGGTGCAAGTGAAGGCTATATTTTTATTCGCGGTGAATATATCATCGCGGCACAGCGTCTGCAAGCGGCAATTGATGAAATGCTTGCTCATAATTTACTTGGCGATAAAATTTTGGGTACCGATTTTAGTTTTTCATTGCATGTTCATACAGGGGCAGGGCGTTATATTTGCGGTGAAGAAACGGCACTTATTAATTGTTTAGAAGGTCGTAGAGCAAACCCACGTACCAAACCACCTTTTCCTCAAGTATCAGGTGCTTGGGGGCGACCAACCGTCGTCAATAATGTAGAAACCCTAAACAACATGCCTGCCATCTTAATGAACGGAGTGGACTGGTATTTAGATTTACCCAAACAAAAAGGTAAATCCACTACGCCCGGCACAAAAATTATGGGCTGTTCTGGTCGCGTTAAGGATGCAGGACTTTGGGAATTACCCTTTGGTTATACCGCTCGTGAGTTGATTGAACTTGCAGGCGGAATGCAAGATGGACTAAAATTAAAAGCCTGGCTACCAGGTGGCGCTAGTACCGACTTTTTGACCGCAAGCAATGAACATCTTGACCTAGTTATGGATTTTGACCCGATTATGAAGGCAGGTTCGCGGTTAGGAACCTGTTTGATGATGGTGGTGGATGAAACCCAAGATATGGTTGCACTGTCTAAAAATTTACAAAAATTTTTCCAACGCGAATCTTGTGGCTGGTGTACACCATGTCGGGATGGATTGCCTTGGGGTGTAAAAATTTTAGAAGCCATTGATACGGGTCACGGTCAAACAGATGATGTGGAAAAATTAAGTGAATTAACCCGTGATTTATGGCTTGGAAAAACATTTTGCGCTCACGCACCGGGAGCTATGGAGCCTTTAATGAGCGCATTAAAATATTTTCGCCATGAATTTGACCAAAAAATCAAACACAATCATCAATAAACAACACAGGGGGAAAAATGGCAGTCATTCATGTAGATGGGAAATCCCTAGAAGTTGATGGTTCAGACAACTTATTACAAGCCTTATTATCCTTGGGATATGATTTACCATACTTTTGTTATCATCCTGCCTTAGGCTCGGTGGGGTCATGTCGTCAATGCGCCGTCAAGCAATTTAATAACGAAGAAGATGTGAAGTCAGGGCGTGGACGATTGGTAATGTCGTGTATGGTTGCACCTAGCGACCAAATGTATATTTCAATTGACGATGCTGAAGCCAAAGCTTTTCGAAAACATATTGTTGAATATATCATGACCAATCATCCGCACGATTGCCCAACCTGTGAAGAAGGTGGTCATTGTCATTTGCAAGATATGACTTACATGTCTGGACATCGTGCTAGACGTTATCGTTTTACTAAGCGTACCCACCACAATCAAGATTTGGGAGCGTTTATTAATCATGAAATGAATCGCTGTATTGCTTGTTATCGTTGTGTGCGTTTTTATAAAGATTACGCTGGCGGTACTGATTTTGGAGTATATGCGTCCAATAATCGAGTATATTTTGGGCGTGATACCGAAGGGCAATTTGAAAGCGAATTTAGCGGCAATTTAACTGAAGTTTGTCCAACGGGTGTATTTACTGATAAAACACATTCTGACCGTTATAATCGTAAATGGGACATGCAGTATGCTCCAAGTATTTGTCAGGGCTGTTCAACTGGCTGTAACATTTCTGCAGGCGAGCGTTATGGTGAATTAAGACGTATTGAAAATCGCTATAACCCCGATGTTAATGGTTATTTTTTATGCGATAGGGGACGGTTTTCTTATGGGTTTGTCAATCGTGGCGATAGACCAATTACACCAACCCAAAATACGACAGGCGCATCAAAATCGCTAACTGCCGATGCAGCGTTGGATGGCGTAGCGGCATTTTTAAAACCATATTTGGTTAATAAAAAAGTGATTGGTATTGGTTCTGCAAGTGCTAGCCTTGAAAGTAATTTTGCTCTAAAGAGTTTGGTAGGCGCAGAAAATTACAGTACAGGCGAAATTTAACCAAAACCTGCATTGAGTTGTTGCGTCATCAGGCGGTGGATAATTTATCACTTGCTCAAGTAGAAACATCAGATGCTTTGTTTATTTTGGGTGAAGATTTAACTCAAACTGCCCCAAGAGTGGCACTGTCAGTTCGACAAGCTGCCAAAAACGAAGCCAAAAAAATGGCAGAAAACCTTAAGACACCCACTTGGCTTGCTGAACCTGTCAAACGTATTGGTCAAAACCATTACAGTCCAATTTATATTACTGGGGTTATTGATACCAAACTAAATGACGTTGCCAAGGTATCGGCAGTGGCAGACATTGCGTCTATTGTGGATTTGGGTATAAAGGTTGCTGATGAAATTTTGGCACTGCCAGATGATTTAACACAAATCTTAACAATCTCTAAAGATAATCTTGATAATCTTTCCAAAAAAATTGCTTGTGATTTATTGTTAGCAAATAGACCACTTTTAATCAGCGGCAGCAGTTTGTTATCGCAAATGCTGTTACAGGCGACCGGTTATTTAGCACAAAATTTGACCAAAAAACGTCAAATCATCAAAGAAAAGCTGCAACAAAATATTTTGCAGGAAAATGATGCACAAAATAATAAGATTCAAGATGTATTAAAAAATTATCTATTAAAAACAGGTATTTATCTGGTTATGCCAGAAGCAAATAGCGTTGGGGTAAGTTTGCTTGGTGGTCAAGCCTTGGAAGAAGTGTTGGCACAAACGTTTGATGTGGCGATTGTTGTGGAAAACGAACTGCGCGATTTATCAAAACCCTTACAGGATAAATTGTTCAATCAATCCATCATCGTCATTGACCATCAGCATTGTGATTGGCATGATAAAGCCGCTTTTGTCTTGCCTGCTGGAACATTTGCCGAGACCGATGGCACAATGGTTTCTGCCGAAGGACGAATGCAGCGGTATTTTGCAGCGTATGATAAAGCCTATTATGTGCCAGATTCAACTGTCAAAGACAGTTGGCGCTGGCTGTTTGCGTTATCCAGTACAATTTTAAATACTCAAAATCAGTGTCAGCATTTGGATGATGTGGCAGCACAAATCGCTAAATTGCCTGATTTATCGATGATTTTGCAAACCGCTCCAGAAGCAGATTATCGTATTACAGGTTTAAAAATTGCTCGTCAGCCGCGTCGTTATTCAGGGCGTACGTCCATGCGTGCTAAAATTTCAGTGCATGAGCCCATGCAGCCTAAGGATACCGATACGGCATTGACATTTTCAATGGAAGGTTATGTTGGCGATAAAACAGCCGCTTCGGTAACAGCTTTTGCGTGGAGTGCTGGGTGGAATTCACCGCAGGCATGGAATAAATATCAAGATAAAGTTGGCGGTCGTTTAAAAGGTGGCGATGTAGGTGTGCGTGTGTTTGACGTTATGCCAAGGCTTGAGCATGACTATGTATCTTTTATTGTGCCACAAACTCCAAAAAGTGATTTCCAAACAGGTCAAGCAAGTCTTGTGCCAG
>CAKAQU010000064.1 GCA_916720335.1 uncultured Moraxella sp.
GCTGGTAAAGCATTATCTGGAGCTGGCAAACTGGCTGATAACGTTAAAGAAGGTGTCAAAGATGGTGCGGATGCGGTCATCACCACCGCTGAGAATTTAACTGAAAAAACCCTCGATAAAGTTGATACCGCAAAAGAAAATGTAAAAGAAGCTTTTGTGGCTGACTCTAGTACCACGAACAAAGACCAGGATAAATCCGATGTCAAGGATGATAAATCAGTAGCAGGCGCTGTAATTGCTGGTACTGCTGGAGCGGCGGTCGCAGCTGGCGCACTTGCCAGTCAAGCCGCTAAAGATACTACCAAACAAGCCAAAGATTTTGGCGCAAAGGTAGTAGATACTACCAAAGATACCGTTGAAAAAGTAGAAAAAACAGCAGAAAAAACAGCAACCAAGATGGCTGATAGTACAAAGGCAGCTGGTGCTGCTGCCGCCTCTTTGGCAAGTAATGCTGCTCGAAATGTCAGTCATGCTGCTAAAGAAACCAAAGATGCTGTAGGTGGAGCCTTGCATGAAACTGCAAAACAAGGTGGAGGGTTTTTAAAATCTTTATTGCCAATCATTGGACTGGTGATTTTAGGGGCACTTTTGTTTTTAATGTTGCGCAGCTGTCAAACAACTAAACAGCCTGTTGCCGCTCCAGTTGCCAAACCTGTAGAAAGTACTGCACCTGTGGCTGCTGCCGCAAACTTAAAACCTGCAACCTTAAGTATTGCCACGGATGACAAAGGTAATGCGTTATATAGCTGCCGAAGCCAAGCGGGTTCTGAAGGTGTGTTTGCATCCATTCGCACTGCTTTGGCAGGGGTTTTTGGTACGGCTGAAAAATGTGACTTTGAAGCAACCAAAGGCTTTGCCGAAGATTTACCTGTACTTGACCATTTACCAAAACTGGCTGCCTTATTAAAAGGCATACCTCATGCTAGCATTAGCATTGATGGTAAAACTGTGCGTTTTAATGGCACCGATGAAGCAGTAGTAAGCAAATTGGTAAATGACGCCAAAGGCATTTTACCGAGTGATTTTGTGGTAGAAGCAGAACCTAAGCTAAACACCACCGAAGCAGTTGCTAACAGCATTGATACCGCTAAAGAAGCGATGCAAAATCTAGATGCACAAGACGCATCAGCCTCAGAAGTAGTACAAGCTCTAAATATGCAAATCATTAACTTTGCTACATCCTCCAACGCAATTCCAGATGCCAACAAAGAAGTTTTGAATTTAGCGGCTGAAAAATTGGCATCTTTACCAGATGCGCATTTAAAAATTACAGGACACACCGACAGCCAAGGCAATCACGCTTTTAACCAAAAACTATCAGAGCGTCGTGCTGCCGCGGTACGTGACTACTTAGTATCCAAAGGCATTGCCAGTGAACGTATAGAAATCTTTGGAGCAAGCTCTGATGAACCAGTTGCATCCAACGCCACCGAGCAAGGTCGTTTCCAAAACCGCCGTATCGAATTTACTCTTATTGAAAAAGACGGTACAATCACAAGTGTGGGAAATGCTGAAAACTCTAAAGCGGTAAAAGATACCAAAGCTGAAGAGTCTAAGGCTAAAGAAGTAGCTACTGAAGAGCAAAAAACACAATAAACGCACAACACAAAATAAAGTGCAACTAAACTTGCCCAAACAATGATAAAATTCACCACTTTATCTTTGTTTGGGTTTTTTATGAAAAGTCAGCTCATTTTATTTAATAAGCCTTATGGTGTGCACAGTCAATTTCGCAAAGATAACCAGCAGATGCGTACATTAGCGGATTTTTTTTGTGATAAACGCCTGCGCGTTGCTGGCAGACTGGATAAAGATAGTGAAGGTTTGTTGATTTTAACGGATAATGGTGATTTAAACCACCTAATCACCACTCCAAAAAACAACCAAAAAGCATTTGGCAAAACCTATTTGGTACAAGTAGAGAATACACCAAATGACCAGCAATTAACATTACTATCAAAAGGGGTCACCTTAAAAGATGGGAAAACATTGCCTGCTTTTGTTAAAACACTAAATGAAAAGGAGCTGCCCATTCATTTATGGCAACGAAACCCACCCGTTCGAGAACGCAAAAACATACTAACCGCTTGGCTTAGCATGACTATTTTTGAAGGAAAAAACCGCCAAGTACGTCGAATGACCGCCCACGTTGGTTTGCCGTGCCTTAGGCTGATTCGTTATCAAATTGGTGATTGGACATTGGATAATTTGGGAGTGGGTGAATACCGTCAAATTATCTTAAGTCGTCAAGATTTGATAAAATTTGGCTTATAAAGATATTTTAATCAGCTATCCATTTATCAAACATCAGCCAGCCTTTTTCTTGATAATGCTCAAAAGTCAGCTGCTTGTGATGAGTGTTTTTATCAGGCATAAGAGTAAATTCAAGTAACTCATCACGACGAAACGCATGAACTTTGACAGGTTGATTGGTGTAAGTTTGTTTAATGTTTACTTTCGCTAGCTCTTGATAATTTGCCTTGATTTGATTGATTGCGACAATCACATCATCCACTGATAAACCAGCACTACTTGCCGCACTATTTCGATATAAATTCTTGATTTTTAACCCATTAATTCCATCATCTGCTTTGATACCCCAAGGCGTGTTTTTTTGTCTGGTTTGAGTAGAAAAACCAAATTCTGTCAATAAAATTTCTATTGGTAATTCATCAAGCCCAATCACATATTGACAATAAAACATTTGCCATACCTCATACCCTAAAAATTCACTTACCACAGCTGACAAATTATCATTTGTCATCGCAAACCGTTGATTGGGCATTTGTTTTGCTTTTTGATAAAATGTTTTAACCACATCAAACAAGCGATGTTTGCCATTTGTTTTTTGTAGCAATATCAAATCCAGACACAAAGCCACAAGCGCGCCTTTATTATAATAACTAACTCCCTGATTGGCGGTATTTTCATCAGCTCGATACAATTTTATCCATGCATCAAAACTCGATTCAACAACGCTTTGATAATGGCGCCCATCGGTTTGAAGATAACGATTAATCTGGTTTAAAATAAGTTCAAAATACGCCTGTTTGCTGATAACACCTGATGCCAGCAACATCAAATCATCCAAATATGATGTGAATCCTTCAAATACCCAAAGCAGTGGTGTATAGGCTTCAGTTTGTAAATCATTATCCATCATCACATCAGGACGTACAGTTTTTACCCACCATGCATGAAAATATTCATGACTACACAGCCCTAAAAAACGCTGATAATTTTCATTAGGTTCGTCAGGCTCAAACACACTGGGCAAATCATCACGACTGCTAATCAGTGCTGATGAATTGATATGCTCAAGTCCACCATAATCACTTCTTGTTACCATGGTCATAAAAGTATAATCAACAAATGGTGTATCGCCCAACCAATTGATATAGGTTTGGCAAATTTTACGAACATCATTTTTAAGACGAGATAAATCAGCATCGTGACGACCTGTAACAAAAAAACGGTGCAAAATATCGCCTTTGGAACTTGTTGTATAAAAATCAAAAAAAGTTTGCGTGCCAATTTCAAATGGGTAATCGTAGCTTTCAAAGGCGCAAATTGGTAAAAATTTAATTATCACACCCTCTAAAACATCTTGTTTTTGATAACCAAGCCCAGTTGCTATTTGTAGATTTGGATGATTTTGACAAAAATTTTCGGGAATAAACAAGCTGATATCTGCTAAATTATTTTCTAAACCCTTCACCATGAGCAAAAGTGAAGTAAAATTGCCGAAAATACGCTGATTATCCACAAAGGCGGTGCGTACTGACAAATCACGACAGTACACTTCATAATGAATGGTTACCATTGTATTTTGAATTAAATCAGTCAGCTCCCATTGATTTTTGCTTATTTTTTCGGCGGTTTTGGAAACATGATTTTGAGTATAGCTCACTTTAGTGATATTTTTACTAAATTCACGTAGTAAATAACTGCCCGCTATCCAAGTTGGTAACCAAAGTTTGTGCTGATTGCAAACTGGATCAAAACATAAAGTTACATCCACTAAATGTTCATTATACCTTGTAAAATCAACTTGATAGGATAACTGCGACGCAATGCATTTCATCAAAATTTCCTTAATAGCTAAAATCTAAATAGCTAAATTCGTTATTTAAAGTCGTTTCACCAAATCTGATTAATTCTACAAATGGTCAGTTTATGCATGGTTTTACACTTCAAAACAGCATTTTAGCACAGAACCAACAAATCAACGTTTTTTCTATGCGGTTTTTCTGCTACAATGATAGTTTATTTTTAAATGAGAAAATTTTATGACAGCCATTGCAAACAATCATGTTGTTTTATTTAACTACACTTTAACCAATAAAGATGGTGAAGTTTTGGACAAATCGCAAGGAGAGCCTTTGGCGTACCTACATGGTCATCATAACATCATTCCTGGACTAGAAGCTCAAATGCTTGGAAAAAAAGTTGGTGACAAATTTGTAGCTGTTATCGCGCCTGTTGATGCTTATGGTGAGTACATGGCAGAAGCGGTTCAAGAAGTGCCTTTGGCAAACTTTCAGGGCGTAGATAAAAACGCCATCAAAGCTGGCATGCAGTTTCAAACTCAAACCGAAGATGGGCATGTGATGCTGGTTACAGTAAAAGATGTAACTGATGATGTGGTTATTGTAGATGGCAATCACCCACTGGCGGGTGTTGAACTAACCTTTGATGTGGAAATTGTGGATGTGCGTGATGCCACCGCTGAAGAATTAGAACATGGACACGTTCATGGTGTGGGTGGGCATCATCATTGATTAGCTATTATTTATTAACTAACACGAATTAGTTAAAATTTGCATCGTGCCTACAGTTATTGGGTAGGTACTTTGCGTCAATATTACTAACACATTGCCAGTTACCTTCAGCAGTGCGCATAAGCCCCATTCTTTGACCTTGTAAAGCTACTGAAGCATTATTTGCCACTGTGCCAACAATTCTTGAGGTTAAAGTTAAGGGATTATCAAGTTGGGCTACGCCAAAATTTGTTGGCAGCGTTGCTCCAACTTGAGAATTTCCTGATAAAATATTGGATGCTGAAGCGCGTGGATCACATTCATTAACACCAACTCCTATAGTTGTTTTACCATTATTTAAACAGTCCTCAACTGTATTTCGCAAATCAGATAATTCAGCATAAACGCGCGTTGTTTGCGAACGAGCAATGTAATTTTGATATTGCGGAATAGCAATTGCCGCCAAAATACCAATGATAGCAATAACCATCATTAGTTCAATTAAAGTAAAGCCTTTTTCGTTTAAACCCATACAATCAGCCTATTATTGATAATTTACGAATCCCAAGGTTTCAATTCCACAACATCTAACACAACACCTTGACCATCCAATAATACCACCAAATCTTCCGCAAAATCAGCGCCACGAAGAGGTAACCAAAGTTTAGCATCTTTATACTGATTGAGTACAGTATCAACTGTATTAACGGCATTATATTGATATAATACGGTTAAATCTTTAGCATGTTTTTTGGCTTCCTTGGCGTCATATGCTTGATAGCCTTCAGGTTGATAAACAATACCCTTACCTCTAACATCTTCATCTAATTGAATATTAAATGCGTCTGTATCTTTTGAAAACTTCACTGTAGCCCATTTGGGTTTTCCCCAATTTTGCTGCATAAACCGTTTATCTATACTTTGGTTGTTTTTATCCAATGCAATTGATGGCGAGATAACTATTATGCGATCGTTCACTTGAACCAACCATGCGGGACGACCTTCAGCTACAAAAAACATACCATAAAATATTGCACTTACTTGAAGTAAAATAATCACAAATAAATCTATCTTTAATGTCTTTTTTCCTTTTTTGTAAACTAAAAATGTTAAAAGCGGACCAATAGTAACATCTATCACCAACATCATGATAAAAATCTCTGTGATACCTGTCGCTTTCGTTAAAGGTGTTGGATACCAGATTCCAAAAACGACAAATGCCAAAACCAAGGCTATTAGCAATGACAATAACAGATGTGTAATAAATGCTTTTATTTTATCTTTTATCATAAATGCAAACCTTTCACTCAACACAACAAAACAAACCCCATCGTAAGATAGGGTTTGTTTTAGTTTTTAGCAACAAACTAGCTATTAGTTACAACCATTTGGACGATATTTTTGCTCTACAGTAGTACCACAGGTCCAAGTACCAGCAGCATCACGAGTCCAAGTCAACGTGTTTGTACCAGCTTGTCTTAAAGTAGTTGCAGCATTGTTACCAAAGGTAGATACGATGGTCGCAGTACCGTTAGCGTTGATGGTTGCTTGTGGATAACCAGTGCCAGCAGCAGGAGCAACACCAGAACCTTGTTGGTTACCTTCAATCAAGTTAGAAGCTGTTGCATCCAATGAACATTCGGTAGCAGGTAAGTTTGTACCATCAGGAATATTTGAGTGTACTGTACCAGTACGTCCATTGGTCATACAGTTTTCAACTGCGGTTTTTAAGTTACCTGATTCGCCCATAACACGATTCACTTGAGAACGAGCGATATAGTTTTGGTATTGCGGGATAGCAATCGCAGCTAGGATACCGATAATCGCGATTACAATCATTAATTCGATAAGAGTAAAACCTTTTTGAGCTTTCATAATGAACTCCAGTTATGGGCATTGCCCGTTTTGTTGATAATGATGTGATGATGTTTTTTATTTGACTTATCATCACTGACGCTTTTACTCTTGCAGATGATATGCCAACTTTTTGGATGTTATGACCAGAAATTCGCAAAACGTCGCTTAAATTGTTAATGAATTGTAACTATGAATGGATTTTGAGCAATTTTTAAGAAAACTTTTCTCGTTTTTAACGTGATTTTAAGAATTTAGAAATAATATAGAAAAGTTTGTGCAATTTTTAACAATTGCCAATTTTTGTCAAAGATACAATCTCTTACATTTTTGACAATTTTTGTCAAGGGCTACATTTTTTGACAGATAAGTTGGCGCGGCACTGTTAATATGAATAACGCTTTGTTATGTTTTGTAAAATTCGCCAAAATGTCATTATTTTTTAGTAAACGGCTGTTAGTTTGGCATAAAAAAATAAAACCCCGAAAATTTCGGGGCTGTGGCTATCATACAGAGATTAATATTTTTGGTCTTCGGCAACTTTATCTTCGGCAGGCATATCATCGGTTTTTTTATCCGCTTTGTCGTCTGCTTTTTTGTCTGCTGGCTTTTCGCTGACTTCTTTTTTGTTATCTGCTGAAGCGTCGGTTTTTTGGTCTGCTGTTTTGTCATCAGTTGCCATGGATTGCTCATCTGTTTTTTTATCGTTGGCATTTGCATCAGCATCTGTTTTACCCGCATCGGTATTATTGGCAGCAGCTTCAGCTTCTTTGGCAACTTGCTCTGTAGTGGCTTTATCGCTGGAGGTATCGGTTTTTTCAGCAGGCTTATTGCATGCAGTCAATGCCAAAACACCAGCAAGCAGGCAGGTCAAATACGTTAGTTTCATACATACTCCATAAGAGTGAATCGGTTTATTGGTGTATTAGTTTAATCAAATCAGCATCAATTTACAAGATTTGACTATTGTAAGTAATAAATATCAGTGTATAAATTTACGCCGATTCCAAAGCAACAATTGCGGGCAGTTTTTTGCCTTCTACAAATTCCAAAAACGCTCCACCGCCTGTGGATAGATAATTGATACGACTGGCAACTTGATATTTATCAATCGCTGCCAAGGTATCGCCACCACCAGCGATACTAAATCCTTTTGAATCAGCGACTGCCTGACAAATCACTTTGGTACCTTCACCAAATTTATCCACCTCAAAAACACCAACAGGACCATTAAATAAAATGGTTTGGGCATTTTTAATGTGTTCTGCCAAAACATCGGCACTATCTTTAGCAATGTCTAAAATCATTTCATTTGCGCCAATATCACTCACGCTTTTGACGGTAGCATCAGCATTTGCTAAGGAATTTAAAAAATCCTCAAAATCAATTTGCGATTTATCAGCAACAACAACCGACGTTGGCAATAGAATTTGGGTTTTGGCCATAATCGCTTTGGCAGTTTCCACCAATTCTGGCTCATACAATGACGCACCAACATCATGTCCTTGCGCTACTAAAAAGGTATTGGCGATACCACCGCCCACCAAAATACTATCACATAAATCGGCTAAGCTATTTAATACGTCCAATTTTGTAGATACTTTTGAGCCGCCAACAATCGCTAAAACGGGTTTTTTGGGATTATCTAAAGCGGTTTTTAAGGCGGTTAATTCAGCGGTTAATAAATTGCCAGAACATACAGGTTTTGCGTCCTTGATGCACGCACGAATCACCCCTTCGGTTGATGCTTGGGCGCGATGCGCTGTACCAAAAGCATCCATTACAAACACGTCGCATAAATCAGCGTATTTTTGAGCAAGTTCAGGAGAATTTTTCTTTTCGCCATGATTAAAACGCACGTTTTCTAATAAAACCACCTCGCCTGCCTTGACAGTAACGCCATTTTCTAAATAATCTGTATTAAATGCCACAGGCACGCCCAAATGCTCTTGCAAATAAACGGCAATGGGCGCTAATGAATATTTGGTTTCTGCCTCACCTTCAACTGGACGCCCTAAATGCGAGCATACAATCACGCCTGCACCTTTTTCTAGTGCTGTTTTAATTGTTGGAATGGCAGTTTTTAAGCGAATATCACTGATGATTTTACCATCTTTAATGGGTACATTTAAATCTTCACGAATCAATACGGTCTTTTGAGCCAAATCCAATTCTTGCAATGTGCTGATGGTCATACAATTTTCCCATTTTTATCAAAAATCAAAACCGATTATAACATAACTTGTAACAGGAAGTTTCGTTCTTTTATTTTTTATTATTGCAGCAATCAGCGATTGTAATCAAAATGCCAATTATCCAAAACCCGTTTCCAACCCAAACATTTTTTGGCAATGGTATCGCTTGGCTGATTCATAATATCAGCGGTAACTGCGATATAATCAAGTCGTTCACCGTTCATTTTATGATGCAGTTCTTCAGAATTATCCAAAGTAACACCACCTATCACACACAAAGGAAAATCGATTTTAGCTGCTTTTTGTAAAGTTTCAGCAGAAACCGTTTTGGCTTTAGGTTTGGTGATTGATGAAAATACCGTTCCCATTGCCCCATAAGTTGCCCCATCCTTTTTAGCTTCTCGAAACAGCGCCATATCGCTGTGGCAAGTACGCCCAATCACCACTTGCTCACCCAAAATTTCTCTTGCTACTCGCACACTGCCATCTCGTTGCCCCAAATGAAGCCCAGTACCAAAATGAGATGCCAATTCTAGATTATCATTCATCACCACATCAATGTTATAACGTGATGCCAAATCTACGAGTAGTTCAGCCTCTTGATACAGTGTAACCAAATCAAACTGCTGTAATGTATTTTTACGGCGAACTTGCAACAATGAAATGACTCCGGTATCAAATGCTCTTTCCAATTTATCTAAGAGCGTATCAATAGGGTCATCATTGGTCAGTAAATATAATTTTGGAGAAGAAGAATTCATAATTTATCCTTAAAAACAAAATGTTAATGTAAACAATTTTAAAATAATGACGATTTTTTAATCAAAATTTTACACAAAATATACATAGAAGTAAGAATTTGATAGAAAAAAATACGCGGATATATTGGTCTTTACAGAATCATCTAAAAGCAACAACCAATAGTTACGGCTTTTGCCAGTAGTTTTTTAGTCAATTTTTGAACAAATTCACTCAAAACAAAAAGCAACAATAATCAATGAACTAAGACAACTTTGATGTGATAAAATCCGTGTCAATAAAAAAGACTTGGTAAAACAAGTCTTTTTTATCTGTCTGGCGCACTAAAACCATTATTTTGATAACTAATAATTTAGTTGCGATAGGCAAGCTGAGTTAGGATATTTTCGGCATCATTCCAGCGGTTATTTGATGCACTAGCGCCAAGTAATACCACGACAGCAGGATGATTATTTACGTGGGTTTCCATAACTACACAGTAACCAGCCTCACGGATATAGCCTGTTTTTGATGCACCAATTGGA